>JAJQCU010000069.1:0-2843 GCA_021202575.1 Lachnospiraceae bacterium | reverse complement strand
CCGTACAATTATAATATTTTCAGGATCCGTCACATTAATGATATTTTTACAGTTCATCCCCGGATTTATGCAATTCATCCCCAAATTCCCCGCAAATTTATTTCATATGCTAATGTGACGCCAGAAAGGAACGGTGGGGAAAACATGAACACATCAGATACATTAAAATCCAAACCCAAATACAATATGTGGCAGAACACCGCCTGGATGGTGAAAATCGCCTGGCGGACGCATAAGAGTGTCCTTTTTCTGGTACTGGCCTCAGCTGTGGTGTCGGTGAGCATCACCACAGCGCAGACTTTGATCGCGCCGGTGATTCTGTCAAAAGTGGAAGAGGTGGTACCGCTTAAGGAGCTGTGCCTGACCATTCTGGGCTTTGCGCTGCTGTTAATTTTGCTGAACGGCCTGAATGGATATATCGGGGAGAATACCATCTGGGGCAGGGTATTCGTCCGGACCAAAATCATCAGTATGATCAATCGGAAAAACGCGTCTACCTCCTATCCCAATCTGCTGGACACTTCTTTTATTGAGACGGAAAAGAAGGCGGCATACGCGACTGAGGGGAACAATAAGGCGGCTGAGGCCATCTGGGATACCTGGAAGGATATTCTGGTGGCACTGATGGGATTTTGCGTTTATCTGGCTTTGCTCTCCGATCTGAATCCTTTGCTGCTGTGCCTGGTGGCGGTCACTGCTGTAGTGGGATACATTGTGAATAAGAAGGTGGAAAACTGGAGCTATGAGCACCATCAGGAGGAATCCGCGTATTCCAATCAGATGGATTATGCGAAAAAGGTGATGGTGAGCCGCCAGTTTGCCAAGGATATCCGGATCTTTGGCCTGACAGGCTGGCTCGGGGAGGTGTGGGAGAACGGCTATCGGATGTACCGGGCTTTTCAGGACAGGAAGGAGAGGCACCGGCTTTGGATTACCTTTGCGGATATGCTGTTGAGCCTGCTGCGAAACGGGGCGGCCTACGCCTATCTGATCTGGCTTGCGCTTTTCGAGGGGTTGTCCGCGTCTGAATTTCTGCTGTATTTTAACGCTGTCAGTGGTTTTACGGAGTGGATCAAGCTGCTGCTGGAGCAGTTTGGAACGCTGAATACGCAGAGTCTGGATTTAAGCATTTTACGGGAGTTCCTGGAGTGGCCAGAGCCCTTCCTTTTTGAGGAGGGAAAGCCGTTGCCCGGGGACAGGGACGGCAGCTACGAGCTGACCCTGGAAAATGTTTTTTATCGCTATCCGGAAGCGTCGGAGGATACCATCCGGGGCATTGACCTGACCATTCGGCCGGGGGAAAAGCTGGCGGTGGTGGGTGTCAACGGCGCAGGCAAGACTACTTTGGTCAGGCTTTTATGCGGGTTTCTTGATCCCACGCAGGGGCGGGTGCTTTTAAACGGACAGGATGTCCGGCAGTACGACAGGCGGCAGTATTATCGCCTCTTCTCCACGGTATTTCAGGATTTTTCCGTGGTGGACGCCACCATTGCCCAGAATGTCGCCCAGAAGGCGGCGGAGATTGATGAGGAGAAGGTACTGCGCTGCCTGGATATGGCGGGGCTGAAGGAAAAGGTGCTTTCTCTTCCGAAGGGAATGGATACGCAGATCGGCAGATCTATTTATGAGGATGGAATGGAGCTGTCCGGCGGGGAGACCCAGCGGCTGATGCTGGCCAGAGCTTTATATAAGGATGGCCCCATTCTGGTGCTGGATGAGCCCACTGCCGCTCTGGACCCCATAGCGGAAAATGATATCTACTTAAAGTATCATGAAATGACAAAGGGATGTACTTCTCTGTTTATCTCCCATCGACTGGCCTCCACCCGTTTCTGCGACCGCATCATATACATGAAGCGGGGGCAGATCTGTGAGGAAGGAACCCATGAGAGCCTGCTGGCGGCCCAGGGGGAGTACGCGGAGCTTTTTGAGACGCAGAGCCAGTATTATGATGTGGCAAGGGACTAAAAATCTGAAATCGAATGCTTACGCAAGGTACGCCCTGCGGGTGCGCGACGCGAAGCCAGTACTTCAAGGCATTCGGATTTATGACTTTGGGAACCGTATCATCGCAAGAGCTGTGAAAGGAGCATAAAATGGCGAAGAATGATACACAATTGTCCTGGAAGGAGGCCCTGAAACGAAATGGGCGGGCGTGGAGGATGATAGGACGCTGTCAGCCAAAGCTTTATGGTACCGCTGTGCTGTCGGCTGTCTTTGACGGACTTGGTCCTTATATGACCATTTATCTGTCCGCGAGGATCATCGAGGAGCTGGCGGGAGAAAGAGATCCCGGGCGACTTACCTTTCTTGTAGCTGCCTGTCTGATTGCCTCCGCGGCGGTGCTGTTTGGCAGAGGCGCTTCCAAACGGTGGGCACAGGTGGAGAAAACCTGTTTTTATGATGGGGAAGAGAAGATTTACATGGATAAGGCGGCCTCCATGGAATTTGCCCTCATTGACAGGCAGCAGACCTACGATCTGTACTCCCAGATCATGCAGAACAGGCAATGGGCCTGTTACGGGATATACCGCGATGCCTATTATCTGAGCGACCTGCTCAAGACGCTGTTGCAGATCGTTGGCGGTCTTGGATTGTCAGTGACTCTGTTTATGGCAAAGGTCTCGTCTGCCTCTGACCTGGTGTTTCTGAACAGCCCGCTGGCGGCAGCGGCCTGCCTGGGGCTTCTGCTTCTCATTGCATTAGCTGCGCCGGCTCTGAAAAATAAGGCGGAGGGATATTTGGTCATATACGCGGAGATGGCGCGGCTTGGAAACCGGCAGTTCAGTTATTTTTTCAGCGCGCCGGTTGAGAGAAAACGTTATGCGGATATGCGTATGTAC
>JAJQCU010000380.1:1342-3126 GCA_021202575.1 Lachnospiraceae bacterium | reverse complement strand
TGGCGGACCCGAAGCTCCTGCATTGCCTTTTGCTGTGCTTTCATTTCTTCCGGCGATAGCGGCACCACCTGTTTCTCTACACCGATAAAAGGCTCTCCTATATATTGATGTGTGGAGACAAAATCAAGGGGCACATTGTTTTTTTCGCAGAAATCCACAAAGACGTCTATATGGCTGCTGCAGCTGCTGGCCGGCCCGCCGACCTTAAGCCCGGGGCAATACTCCCGGATGGTTCTCGCCGTGGCCTCATAAAACGGGAAATAATCATTCAGCGTTCCGCTGTTAAACACATCCGGCAAATCCGGCTCATTCCAAACCTCAAAATACCACTGCATGACCTCTTCTTCCCCATAGCGGTGAAACAGATAGTCCAGAAAGGCCCTCATGAATTCCCGCCATTTTGCCAGATCTTTGGGCATGGACGGAATGGAGCCGTAGACAAAGTTTCTGGTCGGATTGGCCGCCAGCGCCTCCGGCATGAAGGACAGCTCCACAAAGGGCCGCATGCCCGCGGAAAGCAGATTATCGTAAGCCAGTCCCACCTTATAGAAATTGTACTCCAGTATGTTCTCACCCATTGGCGCCTGAAATATCTGGGAAAATCTGGTAGCGACCCCCATGTCGTCATTAAAAATCTCATGGCAGCGGACCCGCTGAATTCCCAGTTCGTCGTGAACCCGCTTCAAGAGCTCAACCGCGTCCTTACGCAGCAGGGTTGACGCGTGACAGCTTCCCACACAAAACTGCCACTTTTTCTCATAATCCTCCGTTTCCGGATTCTGCGCTATGTATAACTTCATCTCAATACCACTCCCTTCATTCCGCGGATTTCACAGCGCGGATGACGCGGCCCGCGCAGCGTCTCAGATCCTCTCTGGTAATCTCATACTTCGCCTGTGGATTGTCCAGGCTGTTCATCAGATCCTTAATATCATTTGGTCCGCCCGGCATCATGAGGTTGTTCCCCGCCCTGATCGCACCGGACGCGCAGGCGCCGGGATATTTACTGACCGTCAGGTCGAAACCGGTGACTCAGTCGGACATGACTAAGCCTGCAAACCCCCATTCCTGACGCAAAAGCGTCTCCAGGAGGTCATATCTGGCGGAGGTATGCTCCCCGTTCAGCAGGTTATAAGAGGTCATTATACAGGCGGGAGCCGCCTCACGGACAGCGATTTCAAAGCCTTTCAGATAAATCTCCCTCAGCGCCCTCTCAGAGACGACACTGTTAGAATGCATCCGATTGGTTTCCTGATTATTGGCTACAAAATGCTTGAGCGTCACCATCCGGCCCCTGCGGGCCTGCACTCCCCGGGTCAAGGCGGCCGCCATCTTTCCACTGAGCAGAGGGTCCTCTGAATAATATTCAAAATTCCTTCCGCAAAGCGGATTTCGGTGTATATTCAACGCGGGAGCCAGCCAGATATCCACGCCATACAGCTCCATCTCGGAGGCGACCAGATTGCCGCACTCCTCCGCCAGCTTCTCATTCCAGCTCTGCGCCAGCGCTGTGCCGGTCGAAATTGCCGAACAGTACTGTTCAAATTCCTGTCCATGACGTTCTTTTTCCTCTCCCTGTTTCAGCCCCGCCATTGCAAGGATCTCTTCCGGAAGAAGATCCAGCAAATCTTCCAGACCGTTCTTATCAAGCGCATAGATTCCATCCTCATCCACGCCGTATCGGCGGCTGACCCGCACACCCGCCGGGCCGTCTGCCAACACAACCGCACGATTTCGTATTGCAACCTGGGAATTGTGAATAACCCCGCCCCCGGCCCATTAAT
>JAJQCU010000380.1:0-1332 GCA_021202575.1 Lachnospiraceae bacterium | reverse complement strand
TATCGGCGGCAGACCCGCACACCCGGGTGTCGGTCTGCCATCAGAAGCGGACGGATTCCTCTTTCCTCCAGGGAAGTGGTCTCTCCCGCGGCGCCGGCCACATGAATGCCCGCGGCGCCGATAATACTTTTGCTTCCTGTCTGAATGTAGCCACCCACACACAGCTTTGCCAGTTCCTCATTGGACATCTGCTCTGTCAGTCGTAGAATTTCCTCAGGCACGTCCGTTTCCTTTTGCACCGGTTCCGCTGTAAAATCGTCCCCCTTTAAGGATAATACCGGGACATTCAGCTCTACCTGAGGCAGGTAAACTTTTGCCTGATCCGGAACCAGATCCTCAAAGTCCGCTTCTCCGCCCACGTGCGCCACCTTTTCCACACAGATTTCCTCATTCAAAGAAATCATTCCCACGCAGACCGTGGCTCTGGAATCACGGCCCAGCAGAAGCGTGTAATCACCCTTTTCCAGTATTTTCATCGACCTGTGAGCATCAAAGCTCGCCAGAGAAGCCATATCAAACTTCAGTTCCAGTGTCTGATTTTCTCCCGGGAGCAGTTCTTCTGTCTTGGCAAAGGCCGCCAGAACCTGATATGGCTGATCCAGCGCCACAGACGGCTTTGCCACGTATAGCTGCATGGTTTCCTTCCCGGGATACCTTCCCGTATTCTCCACCCTGGCTCTTACCATGATATCACTTTTTTCATTGCTTATCTCCGTGGAGGCAAAGGAAAAAGTCGTGTAGGACAGGCCGTACCCAAAAGGAAATGATGGCGTCACATCCATAGTGTCAAAATAGCGGTACCCTACATAGATTCCCTCCCGGTAGCGAGTATCATCCTCTTCCCCAAAATCACCGACCTGGCAGTAATCCTCCCATTTTGCCCAGGTACCCGACAGCTTCCCGGAGGGGAAGGATTTGCCCAGAATCACGTCCGCGAAGGCGTCCCCCACGGCCATTCCCGGCTGAGACAAAAGCAGGATATTGGGCACGTCATCCAGCACAGGGGTAAGATCCACAACCCCGCAGACATTCAGCACCAGCATCATCCGGTCATAGGAAGAAGCGATATCTTTGATATCCCGTATCTCAGTGTCCGTCAGCTGAAAATCCCCTTTCGAGACAGTCCGGTCCTTCCCCTCGCCGCTGTTTCTTGAAAGGATGTAGAACGCCGCATCCGCGAGCGCGTCCGTCGGGAACTGATATTCCGGCTCCTGCATCACCACTTCAAAGAGAAGCAAAATGGACATCGGATCCTCTTTGCTGACCTTACTTCTGATTTCCCTCTGAAGCGTCTCCTGCGCTGCCGCGACTGTTTCATCATAAGCATCCAGC
>JAJQCU010000132.1 GCA_021202575.1 Lachnospiraceae bacterium | reverse complement strand
GGGCGGCCCCTTTAGCGGCACCTATGATGGAAAGGGCTTCCCTGAAAGCGGGAAGGAAAAGTGGGACATGACCGACCAGCAGAAGCGGTTTCTGGAAAAGGATCATGTGCGCCATGTGCTGGCGGCGGGGCTGGAGAGCGCGGGGGTCGCCGCGAAGTGGAGCAACAGGCTGCAGGCCTTCGCGGAAAGCCTGCCCTGGGGGATACCGGTGAATCTTCCACCCGATCCTCGTCATGGAGCCGGTAAGAGCGGTACAGAGTTTAAGATGGACGGCGGCGATGTATCCAGATGGCCGGAGGGAATGGGAATCTCCGCCGCCTTTGACCCGTCTGTGTGTGAGGAATTCAGTAAGGTTGTGGCAAAGGAGTACCGGGCCATGGGGATTACCACGGCCCTGTCACCCCAGATTGACCTGGCCACGGAGCCTCGCTGGATGCGCTTTGAGGATACCTTTGGCACTCATCCGGATATGGTGACGGAAATGGCCCGGATTTACTGCGACAATCTGCAGGAAACAGAGGGAAGCACGGACGGCTGGGGAAAAGAGAGCGTCTGCGCCATGGCCAAGCACTGGCCCGGCGGCGGCCCCTGTGAGGCGGGCCGGGACGCCCATTATGGCTTTGGCAAGTTCGCGGTTTATCCCGGAGATAATCTGCGGGATCACATGAAACCCTTTACCGAAGGAGCCTTCCATTTGAAGGGAAAGACCGGCTGTGTTTCCGCCGTGATGCCCTATTATACAATCTCCTGGCAGCGGGATCAGAAAAACCATAAGGACGTGGGCAATTCCTACAGTGAATATCTGATCAAAGACCAGCTGAGGGGTAAATACGATTTTGACGGTGTTGTGTGCACGGACTGGGGAATCACAGCCGATCCCAATCCTGAGATGGATGCCTTTGGCAGCCGCTGCTACGGGGTGGAAGATCTGACGGTGGCCCAGCGCCACTATCTGGCCATTAAAAACGGTGTGGATCAGTTTGGCGGGAACTCGGAGATACAGCCCATTCTGGACGCATATCAGCTGGGTTGTGAAGAAATCGGGGAGAAGGCCATGAGACAGCGGATGGAGGAGTCGGCAGTCAGGCTGCTTTTAAATATTTTCCGCTGCGGGCTGTTTGAGAATCCCTATCTGGACCCGGAGGAAAGCAAAAGCCTGGTTGGGTGCAGGGAGCACTGTGACGCCGGATATGAGGCCCAGCTTAAGAGTGTGGTCTTACTGAAAAATCAGGGAGCTCTGCCCATCAGAGAGCGCAAAAAGGTCTACATCCCCAACCGGCACATCAACGCAAAAAAAAGCTTCATGCGGGGAATGGATCCGGCCCGGGATGTGACGCCTGTATCACAGGAGCTGGTGGGAAAATATTATGACAAGGTGGAAACACCTGAGGAGGCGGACTTTGCCCTGATTTTCGTGGAGAGCCCCATCTGCAACGGCGGGTACAACGGCGATGATGTGAAAAACGGCGGGAACGGTTATGAGCCCATTTCCCTGCAGTATCGCCCGTATACGGCGGATACTGCGCGGCCGGTGAGCCTGGCGGGAGGAGACTTCAGGGAGGCGGATCCCAACAGAAGCTACCGGGGCAAGACCGTGACGCCTGCCAATGAATCAGATCTGGATATCATTCTGGATACCAGGAAGGCCATGCCCGGTAAGCCGGTGATCGTCTGCCTGCGGATGCACAATCCGACAGTGGTGTCAGAATTTGAACCCTATGTGGACGGCATTCTGGTGGAGTTCGGGGTGCAGAAGCAGGTGCTGTTTGATCTTGTCAGCGGACAGAACGAGCCATCCGCCCTGCTGCCGGTTCAGTTCCCGGCCAGTATGGAAACCGTGGAGGCGCACTGTGAGGACGTACCCTTCGACATGGAACCCTACCGGGATCAGGCGGGGCACGCGTATGACTTCGCCTTCGGGATGAACTGGGGCGGCGTCATTGAGGATGGAAGAACCAGAAGATACAGCAGATAAAGAGGAATCAAAAAAGAAAGCCTACTCTATCTTCTCCTCCGCCCTTAAAATGCGGCGGTATTCGCTGGGACTGATCTGCTCCTTCTTTTTGAACATTTTTGTAAAATATTTGGAATCACTGTACCCTAAATGGTCGGAGATTTCGCTGATCGTGGCGTTGGATTCCCGCAGCATTTTTTTGGCGATATCCAGGCGGCAGGCGGCGGTATAGTCCGAGAAGGTCTGGCCGGTTTCCTTTTTGAAAATACTGGAAAAGTAAGGAGCCGTCAGGCCGGCCAGATCGGCGATCTCATTCAGGGATAAGGGGCTGCGTATATTTTTCTGAATGTAATTGATGGCGGTCAGCACGGGTCTGGAGTAATGCTGCTTCACCGCCTCTGACACAGTTGTCAGAATCTCTTCGGCTGACTGAATGAAATCATGCTGCAGCCTTTCCATGGACTGGGCCATGTTGGTCTTATAAATGAACTCATGCCGCATGGCCTCCACATCGCCGCGGGTGGTCAGAATCCCCCAGTGCATCTCAAACAGACTATCGATCATGCTTCGGATCAGGAGCCGGGCGTCCCGGTTGCTGATGGCGTCGGAGGAGCGCCTGAGGCAGGAGAAGAATTTTACCATGCAGGTATGACTTTCCTTCAGATCTAAAATCTGGAAGGAATGGAGCACCTGCTCCTTTAATTTCTGCAATTCTGACTGAGCCGAAACGGAGGGCTCCTGTCTGGTGGACAGGGTTTCGGCGGACAGGATTTTGTCAGTGCCCACATACTTCCTGGCCCACCGGATGTCCAGCACCTCGGCCTTGGCCTCCGGTAATTTCAGATAATGATCATATTCGTGGCTGATGCACATGGTGACGATCACGCCGTCAAAGGTCTGAAAGGCCTGCTTGACCTCCGTGAAAATCTGATGATATTCCGACTGGATTTTGTCATGATAAACATTCGCGTAATTAAAGAGGATCATCACGCCATCGGCCAGCTTATCATAGAGAATGTCAAAGCAAAATTCGGTCAGGTGTTTCCTGATGATCTGAATAATCTTATCCCTCAGCACATCATTTTCAAAAACAGACATAATATCCTTACTGCAGTCCATCTTGATAATCAGGGCGCGGTAAAGCCTCGGGGAAAAGTGAATACCGTAATCCCGGTTGACCTGGTCTAAGG
>JAJQCU010000125.1 GCA_021202575.1 Lachnospiraceae bacterium | reverse complement strand
TTGACCCAGTAGGGTCAACATCAAACCACCAGCAGGGCTGGTGGTTCGTGACTTTCATCTGCTGTTTTTCTTTCGAACATGGTTCAATGCCATGCTGAGGGAAAGTAGAATCGCCGTGAAATAACCGATGGCGGCGAGCAGGGGCATCCCGAGAAGCTGAGGCTGCATGTCTGTAGTACAAATGATGCTGGAACCGATGAAAAGCGCCGCAATCAGCAGGCCTTTTATGGCAGCATAAACGAGATGATACAGAAGTCTGGTAAATGAATCCGTTGCCTGTACGTTAAAGTTCATGCCGGCTTCGCCGCGCTTGAATTCCTGAAGTACGTCTGACAGAGAAGAAGGAATACTCTGGGCTTTGCGAAGTGACAAAAGAATGCTTTTCCCGCTGTTCTTCAATTCCGCTTCGATATTCTCCGGACTCCAGATGCTTTCCATAATCCTGGTCCGGGCAATTTCTATCATATTAATATCCGGGGATAAATCCGCCAGCACGCCTTCCATGTGGGTCAGGCCGCGGACAAGCATGGTCAGGTTATGGGGCATCTGGATCTGATTTTCTTTCATGATTTCCATCAGATCCGTAAGAAGCTCCATCAGCTTCAGGTTTCCCATACCTGTCTGGCCGTATTTATTCAGGAGATTTTCAATGTCATCCCGGAGCTTTTTGCGGTCCGGACGTTGTCTGAATTCCCCGAGGGCCAGGACGGCTTCCTCAATCATGTCAAAGTCATTCAACGCGATTCCCTGCAGGCCGAGCGTCAGCATCTGGCGGTCCTTATCCGTCAGCCGCCCCATCATTCCCAGATCAATCCAGACAATTTTGCCGTCCCGAATCCGGATATTGCCGGCATGGGGATCCGCGTGAAAGAAGCCGTCGTAGATAATCTGCTTCATGTAATTGTCCGCAAGCTTTTGGGCTGTTTCCCGCAGATTATAACCGTTTTTCAGGAGAGCCTCTTTATCATCAATGGAATAGCCGTCAATATATTCCATGACAAGTATATGGGCAGAGGAGTATTGCTCATATACTTTGGGCGAGCTGATAAAAGCAATTCCCTTATTCCTGCGGGAGAATTCCCGCATGTTTGCGGCTTCCATCACAAAATCCATTTCTTCTTTTGCGGCAGACCATATTTCCTCCAGCATCTGGTCAAGGTCGGCCATATTTTTTATGGAAACCGGGGGAAGGAAGCGAATCAGCCGGTGAAGAAGGCGGACATCCTGACTTATTATTTCATAGATTCCCTGCCTTTGAACCTTTACTACAACCTGCTCCCCTGTGCGGAGAGCTGCTCTGTGAACCTGGGCAATAGAAGCGGAGCCCCGGGGCTTTTCCTGAATCCACAGAAATATCTGATTCCATGGACAGCCGCAGGACCTTTCAATCGTTTCAACCACCTCATTGTAGGGCATGGGCGCAACCTCGCTGCAAAGCTTTGAAAGCTCGTCACAATACGCCTGCGGCAGAATGTCCGGGTGCAGGGACGCAATCTGGCCAAGCTTAATAAAGGTAGGCCCCAGCTCCTCCAGAATGAGACGAAGCTTTTCCGGGTCTATCCCTTTTTTAATGTTGTACCTGCGCAGTACCGCGATGATTTCCCTTACTCTTGAAGTGGATTGCAGCATATTGTCCCTTCTTCAAATCGTTTTATACCGCTTCCCTTTGGAGAATTTTCTCCTTGAGTTCTTCCATTTGCTCCGGCGTCATGCTGTCAAGAAAAGCATCTATATCCTTTGGTTTTGCATTGTGCTTCAATTCTTCGTTTGCGGCCCTGCCCTGTTCAACAGCCTGTTCGCCCTTTGCCGCCAGTTTGTCTAACAGTTCTTCTGACTTCTCCGCGGTGATGGCTGCCGCGCCGATACCGGCCAGTAAAATTTTACGGATCCCTTTCGTGATATGATCCTGAGCCATAATAATACCTCCGTCTGGATGATGCAATTGTATTATTTTTTGTCTGAAATATTTTCAGCCTTATGCGCTTCTCATCATTTTAACGCGGACAGGCCTTTTTGTCCAGAGCCACAAAGACGCAAACAGCGTGCCAGGTTCCGTTTCTTTATAAAATATTTCCATTTTCTTTCTTGAATGGCGGAGTGCTTTGTGATACCCTGTTTTTTATGGAGGACTGGAATTTATGGCAGCTTCCAAAGAACAGCGCAGTCACAGGTTGCAGAAGAGGAGAATAGTATGGACAAAAAGAAAGTGATTAAAAATGCGGTAATTATCGGTGTTATCGTGGGCGCGGCAGCGGCAGCGGTCAATAAAATTCTGAAGAAGCGTGATGAAACGGAAGACGATATTTCGCTGGATCTGGATGGTGACGGCAAGATTGATACTGTGATGGCTGACACCACAGGCGATGGAAAGGTTGATACCGTGATGATGGATACCACAGGCGACGGCAAGGTTGACACTGTGATGATGGATACTACAGGTGACGGCAATGTCGATACAATCATGGAAGACCTGGACGGCGACGGTACAATTGATCTGGTAACCGCTGACACGACAGGAGACGGTGAACTGGATACGGCGTTTGTGGATGTCGACGGGGACGGAGAACCGGATGTGATCATCACAGAGAATCCGGAACTGGCGAAGGAAGAATCTGACGAAGAAAAGCCGGTTTCAAAATGAACCGGCAATCAGATATGAAACTGAAGACAGAAGACAACAGGAAACAGAAATTAAAACCGGGCGGAAATACCGGCCTGACCGGGACAGCGCTGGCTTATACTGCCCTGACGGGTTTCCTGTGCCCCCTTCTATGGAAATATCCGGCGGCAGCCATCCTGCTGCCGGGTTTTTTACTCTATGAAGCAGCCTGTCTGGTCCTGTATCTTCTGGTCAGAAAGAAAAAGGCAGACATGGAGGAGTACAGTGTCAGAATTCGCTGCCGCAAATACAGATGCATGCGTCTGATGGCGTTCACGGACGTGTTCGGGCTGGCGGCAGGGGAAGACACTTATTTTATATTCGATGTACTGTGCTGCGTGGATGGAATCGTGGTTTGTCTGGATCTGATTTTCAGAGTAAGGATTGTGATAGTCCTGGCGAGGGAAGCCTCTGTACGGGAAACGACCCTTCTGACGGAGAGCGGTGCCTGGCGCGGTCTTTTGATTTTCCGAAACCCCGGCGCGGTCGTTACGCTTTACATTGTCG
>JAJQCU010000099.1 GCA_021202575.1 Lachnospiraceae bacterium | reverse complement strand
ATAGGAAAAGAGGAAAAAGGTTTTCAGTGTTCGGTTTTGAGGGTACAATGTATCTGATGGCCCGGTAGCTCAGTTGGTTAGAGCGCCGCCCTGTCACGGCGGAGGTCATGGGTTCGAGCCCCACCCGGGTCGCTCGATGTAAACTGAATTGTTGTATGGGATCTTAGCTCAGCTGGGAGAGCACCTGCCTTACAAGCAGGGGGTCACAGGTTCGAGCCCTGTAGGTCCCAGTCCTTAATGAAATCAAAATTACTATGCCGATGTGGCTCAATTGGCAGAGCAGCTGATTTGTAATCAGCAGGTTATCGGTTCGAGTCCGATCATCGGCTTTGCATTAGACATAAGGCATAGGATTTATGAATAATGTATATGGGTGGATTCCCGAGTGGCCAAAGGGGACAGACTGTAAATCTGCTGCGATAGCTTCGGTGGTTCGAATCCACCTCCACCCATTTGGCTTAATGCCAGTTTCAAATGAATATCGCGGGGTAGAGCAGTCTGGAAGCTCGTCGGGCTCATAACCCGGAGGCCGCAGGTTCAAATCCTGCCCCCGCTACTCGATGCCCAGATAGCTCAGTTGGTAGAGCGGAGGACTGAAAATCCTTATGTCGCTGGTTCGATTCCGGCTCTGGGCATTTTTTGAGCCATTAGCTCAGTCGGTAGAGCACTTGACTTTTAATCAAGGTGTCGGGGGTTCGAATCCCCCATGGCTCACGCTGACGGCTTGGTTGGGCAGGGAAGTGACAGAATACGGAATTTAAAGGTAGCTGTTGTCTGGATATGGAAGGACAATGGCTATTTTTATAGTTAAATTATTGGGTATTTTATGGGATTGAAACATGGAGAGCTGCTTTTATCAGAAAAACTGAAGCAGTATGCGGAATCGGATTTTTATCCTTATCATATGCCGGGACATAAGGGAAACGCGGACACAGGAAGTGTGTTTGATACCCTGCATGGAATGGATATTACGGAGATTGACGGCTTTGACGATCTTCATCATCCGGAGGGCGTTTTGAAGACGCTGCAGGCAAAGGCGACAGAGGCTTTTGGAGCAGGGAAGAGCTTTTATCTTACAGGGGGGAGTACGGCTGGAATTCTGACGGCGGTGTCAGCAACACTGTCCTTTGGCGGAGAGCTTCTGGTGGCAAGGAATTGTCATAAATCTGTATATCACGCGGCGTTTTTAAGGCAGCTGACCACCAGATATGTGATGCCGGAATTTGATGAGGACAGGCAGATTATGGAGCCGGTAACGGTACAGCAGGTGCGGGCCGGCCTTGAAAGATATCCGTATGTGGGGGCTGTACTTATCACAAGCCCTACATATGAGGGGCTGACGGCGGATGTGAAGGAGATTGCCGCGGCAGTGCATGAAAAAAACATCCCGCTCATTGTGGACGGAGCGCATGGGGCACATTTTGGGTTTGCGGCGGGTTTGCCGAGGAATGGGAATGAGTGGGCGGATATTGTGGTGCAGTCCCTGCATAAAACAACGAAGGCGCTGACTCAGACGGCGATTCTTCATGTCAATACGGATCGGATAGATGTGGCGTTGATACAGCGATATCTGGATATTTATATGACCAGCAGCCCATCCTATCTGCTCATGGCCAGTATGGAGGAGGCGATTGCCGATCTGCAGGAGAACGGAGAAAGGCTGTATCAGGATTTCGGCGTCAGAATATCAGATTTTTTTAAGAAAACAGAAAAAATAAAAACGCTTGGCGTCTATAAGGGAGACGATCCCTGCAAGCTGCTGATTTGCTCTAAGGTAAGAGAATTTTCCGGAAAAATGCTGTATGACATGCTTCGGAGAGAGTACCATCTGCAGATGGAGCTGTGTGAAAACAATCATGTGCTGGCGATTATGACGCCATACGACAGGCAGGAGGGCTTTGACCGGCTGGCCGCGGCGCTGAATGAGATTGACCGTTTCCTCCTGGATCAAATGGAGAAGGGCGGGTACAGCCGGACTGTGCGCGGGGAGAGCTTCACGCCGCGTTTGCCGGAACAGAATAAAATTCTGGCGCATAGCTGGGGCGGGGGAGTTTTCTGCCCGCTTGAGGAATGTGCCGGGAAGATCAGCGTGGAGTTTGTATATCAGTATCCGCCGGGGATACCGCTGATTGTTCCGGGAGAGGTCTGGGATGAGGATTTGCTTCGCCGCGCGAAGGAAAAAAAAGCCAGTGGCTGTGAAATACTTGGAATTATTGAGAAATGTGGTACAATAGGAGCTATGGTGAGCGAGGATGGGTAAAATTGTTGTTCTGATGGGAAAAAGCGCCTGCGGCAAGGATACTGTTTTTAAAATGCTGAAAGAGGAGGAAGCTCTTTCTTTACGCCGGATTGTGCCCTATACTACCCGCCCCATGAGGGAAGGGGAGGAGGACGGTCAGGAATATTTTTTCGTGACGGCGGAACGGTTTGAGAAAATGCGCGCTCAGGGGAATGTGATTGAATTCCGGACCTATCAAACCATTCACGGGCCATGGACATATTTTACAGCGATGGATGGGCAGATTAATCTGGAGGAACACAGCTGCCTGCTGATCGCTACGCTGGAGGCCTATAACAGCTTTGTGCAGTATTTTGGGCAGGACGCGGTGCTGCCGGTGCTGATCACGCTGGAGGATGGGGAGAGACTGCAGCGGGCCCTGGACAGGGAGCGGAGACAGGATCATCCCAGGTATGAGGAGATGTGCCGCAGATTTCTGGCGGACAGCGAAGATTTCAACGCGGAAAAGATTGCCCGTGCGGGCATTGACAGAAGCTTTGAGAACACGGAACTGATCAAATGTGAACGGGAAATCTGCGAGTATATTCAGGAAGCTTTATTGGGAGGAGCCTCTGAAAAAAAGAGGAAATAATCTGCCGGAGGCCATCAAAGCTGTTGTGTGAATACAGATGAAGGAGATACCGGACGGCGATGGTATTAAGGACACGGAAAGGAAGCCTGTGGATGGGCTGATGACCCGGGGAACAGAAATGTGCGGCAAAAGACTGACGGAGTGAGAAGCAGTATGGAGAATTTTGAGGATATCATCGGACAACAGCATATCAAAAATCACATGCTGGCGGCGGTGCGCCATCAGAATCCTTCCCACGCATACCTTCTGTACGGAGAGCAGGGCAGCGGAAAAAAGACGCTTGCGAAAGCCTTTGC
>JAJQCU010000133.1 GCA_021202575.1 Lachnospiraceae bacterium | reverse complement strand
CTCCAGCGGCGACTGCGTGAGGGCGGTGACGGACTTTTACAAGGTGGATGTGGAGAGAGAGCTGATTATCATTTATGATGACATCGCTCTGCCGCCGGGAAGGATTCGCGTGCGTCCGAAGGGCAGCGCCGGCGGGCACAACGGAGTGAAGAGCATTATCGCGCAGCTGGGTACGGAGGCGTTTGCCAGGGTGCGGGTAGGCGTGGGCGGCGTACCCGCGGGGCGCGACCAGATCGGGCATGTGCTGGGGCGTTTTTCAGCGGAGGATCGGGCGTTAGCCGAAAAGGGCATGGAGAAGGCTGTGAAGGCCGTGGAGATTATCATGGAGCGGGGCGTGGATGAGGCCATGAACTGCTGCAACGGGGCGGAGTAGGGATTCGGGCGTTGAATGGTTGGAAAGATCCGGCTGCATCAGGGCCATAGATAGAACACCGCTGCGGAGAAAGCGGAGGAGAAGGGAATACTTGCGGGGGGAAACATGCGGGCATTATTTTCACCATTACATGAATTGGCACAATTTGATAAGATGCAGGAATTCCTGGCCAAAAGGAAGGGGATTCTGTCCCTGAGCGGCTGTATTGACGCGCAGAAGTGGCATATGGCCTACGGCCTTTGCGTGGACGCCAAGGTGAAGGTCATTGTGACCTACAGCGAGCTGGAGGCCAGGAAGGTCTGTGAGCAGGTGCGCTTCTATGACCGGAATGTCTGCCTGTATCCGGCCAGGGATCTGATTTTTTACCAGGCGGACGTCCACTCCAATGAACAGACGGGAGAGCGCATCCGGGTTCTGAAGCGGCTTTTATTAAAGCAGGCGGTGACCATTGTCACCACCTTTGACGCTCTGATGACGCCCCAGATTCCGCGGAAGGTCTATGAGGAGAGCATCATTGAGATTAAGCGGGACCAGGCCCTGGATATGGCGCGGCTGTCAGAGCGGCTGGTGAGCCTTGGCTACGAGAAGTGCGCCCAGGCCGAGCAGCCCGGTCAGTTTGCCATGCGGGGAGACCTGATCGATATTTTTGAGCTGACCGGGGAGAATCCGGTGCGCATTGAGCTGTGGGGGGACGAGGTGGAGTCGCTCAGAAGCTATGACGCCGAGACCCAGCGCTCCATGGAGGAGCTGAGAAGCGTCCGTATTTTCCCGGCGTCGGAGATGATTTTAAGCGAGGAGCTTCTGAAGGCCGGCATGGAGCGGATCAAAAAAGAGGCCGCCGCCCAGGAGGAGCTTTTCCGGAAGAGCTTTCAGACGGAGGAGGCATATCGGATCCGCACACAGACAAAGGAGCTGGAGGAGGCTCTTTTTTCCTGGTATTCCGTGGTCAATCTGGACAGCTATCTGCACTATTTTTATGAAAATACGGAAAGCTTTCTGGATTATATAGAAAATGACAGAAGCGTCGTTATTCTGGAGGAGCCCGCCAGAATCGAGGAGCACGCCCGGGCGGTGGAGCTGGAATTTCGGGAGAGTATGTCCGCCCGTCTGGAGAAAGGGTATCTGCTGCCGGGGCAGACGGGGATGATCTGTCCGGCCGCGGAGGCTGCCGCTGCGCTTGGGGGCCGCCATGTGCGGGCCTTATCCATGCTGCCGTCCCAGAGCGAGCTTTTTGTGCCCAAAGAGCAGTATGAGATTTCCTGCAAACCGGTTTCTTCCTATAATAAAAGCTTTGAGACTCTGATCCGGGATCTGACGGGATACAAGAGAAAACGCAGCCGGGTGGTGCTCTTATCCCCGTCCCGCACCAGGGCAAGGCGGCTGGCGGAGAATATCAGGGAATATGAGCTGCCAGCGGTCTTTACGGACGACCCGTACCGGGAGCCGGTGCCCGGCGAGGTGCTCTGCATGCAGGGCAGCGTGGCCCATGGCTTTGAGTACCCTTCCCTCGGTTTTGTGGTGATCGCGGACACCGATATTTTCGGGGCGGAGAAGACCTCGCGGAGAAAGAAAAAGCCCTCCTCCGATCCGGTCCGGGATTTCGCGGAGCTCCATGTGGGGGATTACGTGGTCCATGAGATGTACGGCCTGGCTCGCTATGAGGGCATTGAGAAGGTGGAGGTGTCCCATGTGGTCCGGGACTACCTGAAGCTGGCCTACCGGGATGGAGGCCATATTTATCTGCCCACCACAGGGCTGCATTTATTACAGAAATACAGCTCCGCCGACGGGAAGGAGCCGAAGCTGACAAAGCTGGGGACGAATGAGTGGAGCCGCACCCGCCAGAAGGTGAAGCAGGCGGTGGAGACTGTGGCCCAGGACCTAGTGGATCTGTACGCTCACAGACAGCGGATGAACGGCTACGTCTATGGACCGGACACGGAGTGGCAGAAGGAATTTGAGGAATTATTTCCCTACGAGGAGACCGAGGACCAGATGGCCGCCATCGAAGCTGTCAAGAAGGACATGGAGAGTCCTAAGATTATGGACCGGCTGATCTGCGGAGATGTGGGTTACGGCAAGACGGAGATCGCCATCCGGGCCGCGTTTAAGGCGGTGCAGGAGGGCAAGCAGGTGGTCTACCTGGTGCCCACCACGATCCTGGCCGAGCAGCACTATCAGACCTTTTCCCAGCGGATGAAGGACTATCCGGTGACTGTGGAGCTTCTGTGCCGTTTCCGCACGTCCACGGAGCAGAAGCGGACCGTGGGAAATCTGCGGAAAGGAATGACGGACATCGTCATCGGCACGCACAGGGTGCTTTCCAAGGATGTGGAATTTAAGGACCTGGGACTTTTGATCATCGATGAGGAGCAGCGCTTTGGCGTGGCCGCCAAGGAAAAGATCAAGAAGCTCAAGGAGAGCGTGGATGTGCTGACGCTGCCCGCCACGCCCATTCCCCGTCCGTTGCACATGAGCCTGATCGGGGTCAGGGACATGAGCCTTTTAGAGGAGGCGCCTCAGGACCGGCTGCCCATTCAGACGTTTGTCTGTGAATATAACGAGGAGATGGTCAGGGAGGCCATTGTCCGCGAGCTTGCCCGGGGAGGACAGGTCTTTTACGTGTACAACCGGGTCAACGATATCGATATGGTGGCCGCGGCGGTGACGTCCTTAGTGCCGGAGGCCAGGGTGGCCTTCGCCCACGGCCAGATGGCGGAGCATGAGCTGGAGCGGATCATGTATGAGTTTGTGACCGGCAGCGTCGATGTGCTGATCTCCACCCCCATAATCG
>JAJQCU010000392.1 GCA_021202575.1 Lachnospiraceae bacterium | reverse complement strand
CTATCTGATCATTATGCTCAGACACTTTCTTTCCGAAGCGCCTGTTGATGTCCTCCACCGAATGATGAAATTCTCTCTCAAGAATCATGTACTGTCTCTCATCCTCATTTTCACAGTCGTTCAATATCTCCTCAAACATCTGATCAAAAAACTCCTCCGCGGGGATCCCTGAATCCTTACCATCGCGCTCAAATTCCTCCATGCTTTCATCCAGTTCCTTTTTCAGCGCCTCTATCCCTTCCGCCCGCTGTTCATCTGTATAGCCAAACCAGAATAATTCAAAAAATATCACAGCACAGCAGGCCTCTATTCCATATCTTGAAACAGATTCCCCCGCAACCTCATAGGACGCAAGCACATTCATCGGGGTCATATCTATTCCATAGCGCTCCAGTCTGTCCTCGCCCTCATTACGCCACTGATCAAAGTTGCGGCCTGCCTTCTCCCGCAATTCCTCATCTCTCACCGCGAAATTCCAGAATTCCGGTTTTCCTTTATCCTCCCAGAGACCGGATTCCAGTTCCAGAATAAAGATTGTATATGATTCATTTTTCAGGGAAGGAACACAAGCTCTGAAGCTGTCACAGTTGTCCCTGATGGCCTGCTTTAACCGCCCCAGTCTGGCCAGCTTTTCTTTGATCGGTATCCTGTCATAATCGCGAAAGGGAGGAAACATCAAAATATATGCGTCCACAACCCTGTCAAAATTCGCCCGGCAAAATAATTCCTGCACTTTCATTTTCAGTACACTCCTTCCATCAGTCATGCAATAAGGTGCAAACCACTCAGGGAACCCAGAGGAACACATTTCTCACCAACCCTGCACAATATCTGACAAAAGGATAACATATATTTCGGATAGCCGCATTGGACAGATAGTCCAATCTTTATTTATGGACGCTAACATCCAAACTCTTACCCGCTGTAAAAAGAACGCTCCAAAAAAGGTTAACACTGTTGCCAGGTCATTATAAGATTTAAAATTTATTTATAGACAGAGCTCAAAGAAACGCAGCCATATATAAAGGCAGCGTAATGATACGATCTTCACTCTCACCTGTATTGCCATCCACAAACTTATATCCATAACCAATATCCTTATGGCTCTTCATCAGTGATTTAAGTGAGCTCGCCCGGGTATTTCCGCTCTTGACTTCAATGGGAAGCACCTTTCCATCCTTCTGGATTATGACATCTATTTCTTTTTTTGTTGTCTCATTTTTATAAAAATACAGCTGATACCCCTTTTTATACAGCGCATCCGCTGTTGCGCATTCATATATACCCCCTTTTGAATTTCCCTCCAGGGTATTTTCCACAATATGCTGTTTTAACGAGAAGTCCTTCATCGCCATCAACAGTGACAAATCCGTTGTATAAGCCCTGAAGAAATCGTCCCTTGCGTAATCGTCCAGGTCAAATCTCACATCCGTCACAAGCCTGGACAAATGCACTATATCCGCTCGAAGCAGCCATTCTATACTTGAAAAATATTTTTGTGCCCTTCCTCCATGCTCAACTTCCTTATATTGAAATTTATGATTTTCTTTATCCAGCAGCTGCTTTGCAAGAGAAAGGTAGCACTTCTCCGCCTTTACCTTTTCTTCAGCCGTCGCGTAATGCGCTATGTCATACAGATATCCCTGTAAGAGACTCCTCTGTATCCCGTCTACCTCTCTGAAATCCCTCGTATCGACATATTTTTGTACTGCTTCCGGCATACCTCCTGTTGCAATATACTGCCTGTAATAATTCATCATCCGGGAATTGACAGCTTCAGGTATCACAGTCTCTGAATGCAGATAATTACAAAAATTCCCCGTCATATCCTCCGAGATTCCCATACCCCAAAGGAACTCTTCAAAATCAAGCCCGTACATCCTCAGATAATCCACATATCCGACAGGATAGGAGGATGCGCGTTTATAGTCTATTCCCAGAAGCGACCCGGATGCAAGGACATCGAACCGGTTGTCTATTGCCCAAAACTTCAGTGACGTGACCGCTTCCTGACACTCCTGAATTTCGTCCAGGAAAATCATGGTTTTTCCGGGAATAATTTTCTTTTCAGGGAAACGGAAGCGCATGGCCATGATCATATTGTCCACCGTAAGATCACCGGCAAAAATATCCATTGCGGAGGGCAGCTGTTTAAAATTGATTTCCACAAGCTCCTCATAATTCTCCTCCGCAAACCGTTCGATGATATATGTTTTTCCTGTTTGTCTGGCTCCCTGGACAATAAGGCATTTTTTATCCTTTGAATGAACCCACTTTTTAATATCATCTGTCGCTTTTCTTTTCAGCATAAGGCACCTCAGATCGACAAAATACATTCACATTATCGTGCTGTATCAACATTTTAGATGCAAAAAAAGAACATTCATCAACATTTTGGAATATTATATCATCTTTCAAAGCATATTTCCAGTGTCATCAGAAAAAATTTTTCGGCCTTCCATTATTCCGGCAGCAGTCATTCTGTCGCATCTAAGCCCTCTCTCAAATGGGCAGCGTGCAGCTACCGGTCACCTCGCAGGCCGCGCCGATAAATGTCAGTTTCCTGCGCCGCCTGCTTTAAAGGCCTGTGCGAAATCATCCGCACAGGCCCCATATTCCTGTTCGCAATTATATAAAAATCAACATTTACCCCAGCATCGCCCTGCACTGGGCCGCGATATTCTCCGCGCTCAGGCCAAACTGCTTTAAAAGCGGTACCGCCGGTCCGGAGTGGCCAAAGACGTCGTTTACGCCGATCCTCTTCACCGGTGTGGGCAGCTTCTCGGAAAGAAGGGAGCAGACCGCCTCGCCCAGTCCCCCGATCACGCTGTGCTCCTCCACGGTGACAATCCTGCCGCATTCCCTGGCGGCCTTCAACACCAGCTCCTCATCCAGAGGCTTGATGGTCGCCATGTTAATGACGCGGGCTGAGATTCCTTCCTCCTTCAAGGCTTTGGCCGCCTCCACCGCCTCCGGCACCAGGATGCCGTTGGCGATAATGGCAATGTCATTTCCCTCCTGAAGGACCTCTCCCTTTCCGATCTCAAAGGTAAAATCTTCTCCGTGATAAACCGGCGTCGCCAGACGGCTGAACCGCATATAGACCGGCCCCTCCATCTCGTACGCCGCCTTCACCACCGCCTCGGCCTCGATCGCGGCGGAGGGGCAGGGGCCGGTC
>JAJQCU010000004.1:782-3180 GCA_021202575.1 Lachnospiraceae bacterium | reverse complement strand
ATACAATATCTAATAAAACGAAAAAACGGGAAAAACAATGGACAAAAATAACCTTGATGAATATAACAACAATCAGAATCAGCCGAAAAATCAGGGAAACGACAATCATGGCAAGGGCGGTCCGGGCGGCAGCAACAACCGTCCGAATATCATCGCGTTTGTCGTTACGACCGTCGTCTGCGTGATATTGTTGTTAAGCATGACCAATATGCTGTCCGGCAGTTCTCAGGAGGAAATTACTTACAGTGAGTTTCTGGAGCTGCTTAAGGAGGATCAGATTGAGCTGGTGCAGATCAGTGATTCCGTGATCTATATGCAGCTGAAGGATGAGAGTGAGACCTTAAGTACGCTGGAGTCCTATTACGCCCAGTCCAGCCAGAAGGTCTACAAGACGGCCATGATGGAGGATTATGATACGCTGTCGGCCAGGCTGATTGAGGCGGGGGTGGACTTTACGGGCACCATTCCCAGCACATCGGGCACCATCCTTACCATGCTGCTCTCCTATGTGCTGCCCCTGGTGCTTGTCTGGGGAGCGTTTTACTTTATCATGCGCCGGATGGGCGGCGGCGGACACGGCGGCGGACTTTTCAGCATGGGCAAAAACACCGCCAAGGTTTATAATCCGGAGAATACGTCGGTGACCTTCGCGGATGTGGCCGGTGAGGACGAGGCCAAGGAATCTCTGGTGGAGGTGGTGGATTTCCTCCATAATCCGGCTAAATATTCGGGCATCGGCGCCCGCCTTCCCAAAGGCGCGCTGCTGGTGGGGCCTCCCGGCACGGGCAAGACCCTGCTTGCCAAGGCGGTGGCGGGGGAGGCGAAGGTCCCGTTTTTCTCCCTGACAGGTTCAGATTTTGTGGAAATGTATGTGGGCATGGGCGCTTCCCGCGTGAGAAGCCTGTTTGAGGACGCCAACAAGAACGCGCCCTGCATTATTTTTATCGATGAGATCGACGCCATCGGACGCAGCCGGGACAGCCGGTACGGCGGCGGAGACAGTGAGCGGGAGCAGACCTTAAATCAGCTGCTTTCCGAGATGGACGGCTTTGATTCCAGCAAGGGCATCTTTATCCTGGCGGCCACCAACCGCCCGGAGATTCTGGATAAGGCGCTGCTGCGTCCGGGACGTCTGGACAGGCGTATTATCGTGGAGCGCCCGGATTTAAAGGGAAGAGTGGAAATCCTGAAGGTGCACTGCAAGGGCGTGAAGCTGGACGAGACGGTGGATTTAAAGGAGATCGCCCTGGCCACCAGCGGCGCTGTAGGCTCTGACCTGGCCAACATGATCAATGAGGCCGCCATCAACGCGGTCAAGGAGGGCCGGGAGCTGGTCAGCCAGAAGGATCTGTTCGGCGCGGTGGAGCAGGTGCTGGTGGGCAAGGAAAAGAAGGACCGTATCATGAGTCAGGAGGAGCGCAGAATCGTCTCCTACCATGAGGTGGGCCACGCGCTGATCACCGCGTTACAGAAAAACAGCGAGCCGGTGCAGAAGATTACCATTGTTCGCCGGACTAGGGGTGCTCTGGGCTACGTGATGCAGGTGCGGGAGGAGGAGAAATATTTAAATTCCAGGGAGGAACTGTGCGACAGACTGGTGGAGCTTCTGGGCGGCCGGGCCGCGGAGGAGCTGGTATTCCACAGTGTGACTACCGGTGCGTCCAATGATATCGAAAAAGCGACGGAGATTGCCCGTTCCATGATCACTCAGTACGGGATGAGCGACCGCTTCGGCCTGATGTGCCTGGAGACGGTGGAGAGCCAGTACCTGAGCGGCAACAAGCGCCTGATGTGCGCGGATTCCACCGCTGCCATGGTGGACGATGAGGTAATGAAGCTCTTGAAGGAGAGCTATCAGAAGGCGCTGGATCTTTTGAAAGACAACCGGGAGGTCATGGACAAATTGGCGGAGTTTCTGATTGAGAAGGAAACCATCACCGGCAGGGAATTTATGAAGATTTTCCGGGAGCTGAAGGGGATTCCGGAACCGGAGGAGACGGAGGAGGAAAAGAAGAACCGTCTGCTGGAGAAGGCTTTTGGAAACCCGGCCTCGGATGAGGGGCAGGCCATGATCGGACAAAAAGACCAGAAGGATTCCGATACCCCGGCGGATGATCCGGCCAAGGAGGAGAAGGACAGCTTCCAGAGGACGCTGGATCAGCAGACACTGCGCCAGTTAAGGGACGCGGAGGAAGGAGAGGCTTCCGGCAGAGGAAGGTTTTCCGGAGCTGATTATAAAGATGAGGAAGAGTAAAATCCGCAGGAGGGAATCTTGCAGATGTTTCAGTTTGAGGAGGAATTAAAGAAATTACCAAAGAAGCCTGGCGTGTACCTGATGCACGACCAGGCTGACGCTGTTATATATGTGGGAAAGGCGGTCAACCTCCATAACCGGGTG
>JAJQCU010000004.1:0-772 GCA_021202575.1 Lachnospiraceae bacterium | reverse complement strand
TGACGATCACATACATCCGGTCACGCCGCTCGCCCGCCCTCCCCCGGTGGGCCGCGATTTCCCCACATAGAGCCCCGGCGCGCCCACGCATGACAGGATGGTCAGCCAGATTGCCCGTTTTGAGTACATTGTGACGGATTCGGAGCTGGAGGCCCTTGTGCTGGAGAATAATCTGATCAAGGAGTACAGCCCCAAATATAATACTCTTTTAAAGGATGGAAAGACCTATCCCTATATCAAGGTGACGGTGGGGGAGCCTTATCCCAGGGTTCTTTTTTCCAGAAAGCTTCAGAAAGACAAATCCCGGTATTTCGGCCCCTATTCCAGCGCTGCGGCGGTGAAGGACAGTATAGAGCTGATCAATAAGCTGTTCGGCCTGCGCAGCTGCAACCGGAACCTGCCAAAGGAGATCGGCCAGGAGCGGGCCTGTTTAAATCATCATATCGGCCAGTGCGCCGCCCCCTGCCAGGGTTATATCTCCAGGGAGGAGTATGGGCAGAGGGTTCGTCAGGCGCTGGCGTTTCTGAATGGGGACCATCAGGCGGTGATGGAGGAGCTTGAGCGGAAAATGCTGGACGCCAGCGAGAGGATGGAGTTTGAGGAGGCGGCCCGGTACCGGGATCTGATGGACAGTGTCCGGGCGGTCAGTGAAAAGCAGAAGATCACGGACGCCGGACAGGAGGACAAGGATATTATCGCTCTTGCCAGGGATGAGACGGACTGCGTGATTCAGGTGTTTTTTGTGCGCGGCGGCAGGATGATCGGCAGAGAG
>JAJQCU010000193.1 GCA_021202575.1 Lachnospiraceae bacterium | reverse complement strand
GTCATCGCCATCCCCAGAGCCACGCCCGCCTGAGGCAGAAGGGTGATGCCCAGATGCTTCGTGATCTGCGGCGCGCATTTAGTCGCCGCACAGCTTACATAGGCTCCGATATATTTTCCCGCGGAACGGCTGATAATATACAGCACGCCCACCAAAAGCACCAGCGGATTGGTTAAAATCGACAGATTTAACTCCGCGCCGGACAACACAAAGAACAGCACAAACAGCGGAGCCGTCCAGCTGTCCACCCTGGCCATCAATTCCTCGGAAAAATCGCAGATATTGCAGAACAGGGTTCCCGTCATCATGCAGACCAGCAGCAGCGAGAAGCCGATCTGCACACCGCCGACCTCAAACTCCGCCATGGAAATTCCCACCGTCAAAAGTACGAAGCCAATGGAGATGGACAGACGCTTGCTGCGGGAGTGGAAAAACCGCTCCACCCAGAACAGAACCAGGCCGCTCACGGCTCCCAGCGCCAGAGAAAGCACAATCTCGATCACCGGCTCCAGAAGAATGGTCTTCATGCTGATGACTCCGCTCTCCAACGCCACCGCAATGCCATAGGAAGCGGAAAACAGCACCAGCCCCACTGCGTCGTCGATGGCCACCACCAGAAGCAGCAGCCTGGTCAGCGGTCCGTCCGCCTTATACTGGCGCACCACCATCAGAGTCGCCGCGGGGGCTGTAGCCGCCGCAATAGCGCCCAGCGTAATGGCCGAGGACAGAGAAATCACATCCGGCCTGATAAAATGCAGCGCCGCTAGCACCACATCCACCAGCGCCGTAGTCACCACCGCCTGAACGATACCCACGGTAATGGCCTGTTTCCCCATCTGCTCTAACTGTTTTAAACGAAACTCATTGCCGATGGTAAAGGCGATAAAGCCCAGCGCCACCTGGCTGATGATATCCAGCTCCTCCACCAGCTCCTCCGTGGGGAAGCCCAGGCCCTCAATCCCCAGCCGTCCGATACAGTAAGGCCCCAGGAGCAGGCCGGTCACCAGATAGGCCGTGACCGCCGGCAGATTTAACTTCTTGGCAATACGGGACATCATCAGGCCCCCTACCAGACATACAGAAAGACTCACTAACACTGTCATAATTTAATATCACTCCTCCCCGGCGCGGACGATTTCACTGAAACAGATTTATCTGAAAATGCGGGATCAGGATCATCCCGCCTGTCATTCATCATCCGCAGCCGCTCAAATTCAACAGTACATTAGCACACTTCCCCGGGGAATGCAATTAACAAACTGTTGAAAAATCCGCCCCATTCATAGGAATTTTATGATATTTTCAGAATCGCAAAAAAACAGGGCATACGTCACAGTACGCCCCGCTGTTTTTTAATAAGGAATGCTCTCTTCCAAAAGCTGCGTTCACACTGCCCGCCGCTTCAGGAAATGTCCTTCAGACAGGTCAATGGCCAGGATCTCTCTCCAAAACCGGCACGGCAGCCTTTTACTCCGCTCCCTCCAGAATATTCAATGACTTCTGGCACCTGTCTTCCAGCGTGTAGGTCCTGAAGGACATGCGGTTGACGCGGACAGCGTCCATATTGTCCTTCAGCTCCGCGATCTTGACCTTGGTCGCCAGGGGATTCATGGCCAGATCCTCTATGTAGTCAAAATACTTCACAGCGTTTCCCTTGGTCAGGTCTTCCACAGCGTTGATGACCCTCCTGGAAAATCCCGCGTCCTTTAAGTCGTAAAGCTTGACCTCGGAATCCTCCAGGATGTCGTGCAGCAGCGCGACAATCTGCTCTTCCTCCGTGTCCATGGCCGCCATCACCCGATAGGCGTGATTCTTATACGGTTCACCATTCTCGATTCTGTCCCTGTATGCCTGCTCCACCATTGATTTCGCCTTTTCCAGTAAAATGCTCATAAATGTTCACCTTCCTCATGACATATTCTATACCCTCTTGACGCCGCTCATCCCATAAGCCCGGTCACATGATAATACATTGTAACATATTTTTAGAAATTTGTATGTATTATTTTAAAAATAATCTTTTTATTATGGCATTTTGTGAAAAATTACCTAATATTGCTCTTCCCAGATAGCACTTTTTCCTGTAAACTGTGAATAATCAAAGCTGCGAAAATTCCCACCAAAGGAGATCTTTCATGAAACAGAAGCTGAAACGCGTTTTCGCCGTCATCGGCGTCATCCTGCTGGCCGCCATGTATCTGATGACACTCATGCTGGCCGTCTTCCATACGGAGGAAAACCAGAATATTTTTTACGGCTTTGTCATGCTGGATATCGCCGTTCCCGTCATGTTATGGATTCTGTGTTTTTTTATAAGACATTTCGGGGGCGGGGAATAGGACTCCGACTCCCCGTTCATTTTCTCTCAAATGCTGTTGAGGAGCTGTCCTGCGGCAGTTCCTCAGCAGCCGTTTTCAGGCGATGATATCCATATCAGGACAGCAAAGAGCCGGTCACAGCGCCTCCAGCGCAATCTTCATCATATTGGTGAAGGTCTTCTGCCTCTCCTCTGCGGTGGTAATCTCCGGACTGACAAAGCTGTCGGAAATGGTCAGCAGGCAGGCAGCCCTTTTGCCGGTGACCGCCGCGTTGTGGAACAGCGCGAAGCTCTCCATCTCCACCGCGACGCAGCCGTGTTCCTCCCTGATCTTTTCCCAGTAGGTGGGCTTTGCGTCGCTGGACTTGCGGTAAAACACATCGCTGGAGTGAATGGGCTTTTCAATGATCGGAATGTCCAGCCGCTTCGCGCTCTCCCGGAGGGCGTCGTTCAGTTCCTCCGACGGATACGTGGTATCCTTATCATATCCGGACTGTACGTACGCGAAAGAAGACTCGCTGTAGGCCGCCGTGGACAGAACCACATCATACACCTTCGCCTCCTCGCTGTAGCTTCCGGCGCTGCCGATTCGGATAATATTATCCACATCATATTCCGTGAAAAGCTCATAGGAATAAATCCCGATGCTGGGCATTCCCATGCCGCTTCCCATAACTGTCACAGGCTTCCCCCTGTAGGTGCCCGTAAAGCCGAGCATCCCCCTGACCCCGTTGATCTGCGTCACATTCTCCAGAAACGTGTCCGCGATAAACTTTGCCCGAAGCGGATCTCCCGGCATAAGCACAGTCTTCGCGATCTGTCCCTTTACTGCTTGATTGTGTGGTGTAGACATAAAATCATTCCG
>JAJQCU010000022.1 GCA_021202575.1 Lachnospiraceae bacterium | reverse complement strand
GAGCAGAATGAGGCCTTTACCAACGTATCCACCGGCATCATGGTTAATTCCGGTTTCTTAAACGGAATGGAGGTGGCTCAGGCCAAGAAAGCCATCATCGATTATCTGGAGGAGAAGAAGATCGGCCACAGGAAGGTGAATTTCAAGCTCCGCGACTGGGTATTTTCCAGACAGCGCTACTGGGGCGAGCCCATTCCGGTGGTGAAGTGCGATAAGTGCGGATACGTGCCCCTTCCGGAGAGCGAGCTGCCCTTAGAGCTTCCTGATGTGGAGAGCTATATGCCTACCGATACGGGAGAGTCTCCGTTAGCGGCTATGACGGACTGGGTCAACACCACATGCCCCTGCTGCGGCGGGTCGGCAAAGCGGGAGACTGACACCATGCCTCAGTGGGCCGGCTCCAGCTGGTATTTCTTAAGATATACAGATCCCAATAATGACCAGGCTCTGGCAAGCCAGGAAGCGCTGAATTACTGGCTTCCCGTGGACTGGTACAACGGCGGTATGGAGCACACCACGCTCCACCTTCTGTACTCCCGGTTTTGGCACAAATTCCTCTATGACGAGGGAGTAGTGCCCACCAAAGAGCCCTATCAGAAGCGCACCAGCCATGGCATGATTCTGGGGGAGGACAATCAGAAGATGTCCAAGTCCAGAGGCAACGTGGTCAACCCGGATGACATTGTCAGGGATTACGGCGCGGATACCCTGCGCACCTATGAGATGTTTATCGGCGCCTTTGATCTGAGCGCCTCCTGGAGCGAGAAGGGCGTTCAGGGCTGCCGCAGGTTCCTGGAGAGAGTCTGGAAGCTGCAGGATATTCTGGTGGACGGCGATGAGTACAGTAAGGACATGACCACCAAAATGCACCAGACCATCAAAAAGGTGGACAGCGATTATGAGAACCTGAAGTACAACACCGCCATTGCGGCCATGATGTCCCTGATCAATGATTTTTACAAGAAGGGCAGCATCAACCGGGCGGAGTTTGCCACCTTCCTCACCCTGTTAAACCCGGTGGCTCCTCATATCACCGAGGAAATCTGGCAGACTGTGGGCTTTGAGGGCCGCGTGTACCAGCAGACCTGGCCTCAGTATGACGAGGAAAAGACCAGAGAGGACACCGTCGCTATCGCCACGCAGGTCAACGGAAAGCTGCGCGGCACCATCACAGTGGCTGCCGATGCGGACAAAGAGACGGCCATCGCTGCGGCGAAGGAGGCTCTGGCGGACAGGTTTGCGGGCAAGACTATTGTGAAGGAGATTTATGTGCCCGGGAGGCTGGTCAATCTTGTGGTGAAGTAGAGCAAGGGGTGTTGCAAGAGTGACGGCAATCCGCAAAAAATTTATCCCGCTGGCTTCGCTGTGCGTAAGTGAGATAGAAAATCTTTGATTTTCGTAATCGAACTTATACTGTGTATCAGATTAGATACAACTTTTAGTCTGGCAGGAGGCAGCGAGGCGCCCGCGGAATAATATTTTTGGGGGTTGCCTGTTTATTCACGTTCTTCAGTTTGTTTCGCGTACGTGAGAGGAAAAACCTTTATTTTTTGTAATCGAATTTATGTTGTGTATCGGATTACTTTAAAGTTTTCATTTGGCAGGTTGCATAGAGGCGTCCGTTAGGATATAAGTTTTCGCGGATTGTCTGTTATAGTTATATTGCATATTTTACAGTTTTATACGCTTTTCAATGACTTTTTCGATACGGGATTGTTCTTCTTGTGTGGCATATTTTTTGATGGTGTTGAAGATCAGGCGCAGCTCATCGCGTGTAAAGGTCAGGGCGTTTTTGTCCTGCTGGCGCTGGGAAATCTGGGCGAAATAGGCCATCAGCTCCTTCTGATTTTTTCCTTTGGATTTGTCATGGATTTCCAGAAGCATTTCCAGCTTTTCAGCCGGGATATGTTCCAGAGCTTTGTCCTGCATCCATGCCGGTCTTTCCATCATAGATCACTTCCTGTCTCAATTATTATTTTCCGTATTATGTTCGCTGCCGGGGTCCGGGGGCGATCCGAACATCCCGTTCATATCCTGCATGGCGCTCATAACCTCCATCATTTCCATCATCTCCTGAAGCTGGGAGAAGGGCTGCAGCATTTGCCGAAGCTGCTCCAGCCGCGCCTGGGCGGGCAAAGGGACAAAGGGCTTGAGAGCCAGCAAAAGTTTATCAAATGCGTCCAGCTTCGCCTGCAGCCCGGCCAGGTCATCCATCCCCTGTCTCCTTATTCCCGAAGGTGTTTTTCATACCATTTTATGAAAAAAATGAACCGAATATACGTTTCGGCGCGGGCTTATAACACGTCGCCGGGCATAAGGCGTCCTTCTGCGAAAAGGGGCGGCCGCAGGACCGCCCCATCATCAGGAATCAGCAGCCGCAGCCGTTGTTTCCAAGGCAGCTGCAGCAAAGCAGCAGGATAATGATCCATTCGCAGCTGCTGCCGCCCCCGAACAGGCTGTTGGTGCTGGTACCGCTGCCCCCGCAGCTGTTGCCGCAGCCGCCGCAGAAGATCAGCAGCAGGATGATCCAGAGACAGCTGTTATTGCCGCCCAGAATACCGCAGTTGTTTGTGGAGTATGCGCTGGTGCCGTTGCCGCAGCCGCACCCGTTTGACAAATCACTCATGAGGATACCTCCAATTGATGGTTATGCTTTATGTTATGACGGAGGGCGCCGGAATGTGAGAAGATTTTTTTCGCTTGTTTTACTTGCTTTGCTCTCCGGCCCCCGGGTTTGTCAAAAGGTATTTTGTGCTGTTTTTGTAATACCACATTTTCAGTACAGAGGCCGGTATATTTGAAAAATGAGATTTTAACGGAAATATTTGGAGCCTGCTGTATGCCGTCAGTCCCCAAACGCTGTATGGCAATTACCACGGCGGGGCGAGATACGATATTCTGGCCGTCGTGATGATCTGTCTGGCGGAAAACGCTGACAGCAAGAATCGACTGACAGGAATGCTGAGCACGTTGTTATCCCGACAAACGGGTACCGGAGAGAAAAAACAACTGCTTTCAGAAGAATTTGAAATTCCAATGGGCGTCAATGTGAAGGAAGCAATAGGAAAAATTAGAAAATAAAAAAACACCCCAGAGATATGCGGATGTGAGGCGGTTTAGCACAGAGTATCTCTTTGGGGTGTTTTGCGTGGGAAGAGGAGGCTTTTTCCGGTCTTTGCTCTATGATTGGC
>JAJQCU010000202.1 GCA_021202575.1 Lachnospiraceae bacterium | reverse complement strand
CGCGTGGGTGCATCAGAGCCATTGGACTAGCGAGCCCATGGTGCGGTTCGCGGTCATGGACTACACCATTCCCTGCCTCGGCACCAAGGAGGGATGGGATTATCCCCGTTATGAAACGCACTGGGAGTTCCCGCAGTTTCAGGGCGTGGTCATTCCCTATATGATCGCCACTAACTGTGAGCAGGCGCGGCTCTTTGTCAATGAAAAGGAATTTCTGTTAAAGCCTACGGCGGCGTATCCCAACCGGACTATCACAGGCTATCTGCCTTATTTGCCGGGGAAGGTGACGGTGATTGGATTAAAGGACGGAAAAGAGGTCTGTCGGCATGAGGTGGTAACGCCGGGACCGGCGGTGAGGCTTTCCTTTGAGTGGGAGGAGCAGACATTTTCACTGAAAAGGCTATGCGCTCCTCCGTATGAGAAGATCGGAAGCGCAGATGAAAATGAACGGCAGCAGAAACGCGGTGCATATACAGAGAGGGAGCGGGAAGAGGCTGATTTCTATCAGATGCTGTTGAAAGTGCGCATATACGATAAAGACGACAATCCCGTCTTCCGCGAGAGCGCGGCTGTGAAATTTGTCGTGGAAGGTCCGGCCCGTATCGCGGGCGTGGACAACGGAGATATTCAGAGCCTGGAGCCAAAGGACGGGGACAGGATTCATTTATTCAACGGAAAAGCCGCGGTGGCGCTTGCCGTGACAGGGGCAGGGCGTGTGAAGGTCAGCGCTTATGGGGCGGGGCTGCTCCCGGCGCAGACCGTGATCCGTGTTTTATAAAATCAGGCAAAGCGCTTTTCCATGAGAAGTGCAGGATATGTACTTTTCGTGAGAACGCTGACAATTGAGAAGCGCCAGTTACTTGAATGAGAATACAGGCAAGGCATTATCCTGTGCAAAGATTATCTGTGGGAGTTTTTCCCGGGGGAGGGGAGTATGGGCTTTACAATTATGAACGGCGGGGCGATCCGCATGACTCTGGGGCAAAGGGAATCTGAGGCGGTAAAAATCGCGGCGGAAAATCTGCGGACGGATCTGAAAAAGACTCTGCATGTGAAGTTTTCAGAGGGGGTTTCAGGTATTGATACTGACGTTTCAACGCAGAAACAAAGGAACGATGACCAGGATAGAAAAGCGAAGAACGCAAGCCAGAGTTTACCGGAACTTCTGATTGGTACTCTAGGCGTCTCCGAAAGCATTCAGCCATATGTAAACCTGGCCGATTTCGCGGATGAAAACGGTACTCTGCGTAAGGAGGCTTACCTGTTACAGGTGTGTGGGAATTGTCTGATTATCGCGGGCAGTGACCGGCGGGGCACAATTTATGGAATTTACGAGCTTTGCGAGATGCTCGGTGTTTCGCCCTGGTATTTCTGGGCGGATGTGCCGGTGCGGGAGCGGGAGGTATTCTCGCTGCAGGAGGGGTACAGGAAGTTTGATTATCCCGGGATTGATTATCGCGGGATCTTTATCAATGATGAGGAGGAGCTGGATCACTGGGTCAGGCTGCACATGGGTGAGGATACCATCGGGGTGAAGACCTATGAGAAAATTTTTGAGCTGCTGCTGCGCCTGAAGGGAAATTATATCTGGCCCGCCATGCATGTGAATTCCTTTAATGTAAAAAAGGAAAACGGCGCGCTGGCGGACAGAATGGGCGTGGTGGTGGGAACCTCCCACTGCGACATGCTGATGCGCAGCAACTACAGAGAGTGGAAACCCTGGATTGAAAAGAAGGGGTATACGGATGCGAAGTATGATTATTCCATTGAGGGACGCAACAGGGAGATTCTTAAGGAATACTGGCGGGAGAGCGTGGAGCAGAATCTGGATTTCGAGGTCAGCAATACCCTGGGGATGAGTGGAATTCACGATTCCGGTTTTGAAACGGAAAATCTGCTCGGGGAGACGGAAGAGGAACTGCGGCAGCAGAAAATTGAACTGCTGGAGAGGATTATCCGGGATCAGGAGGAGATTATTTCGGAGGTCTTGTGCAAGGAAAGCGGCTTACCTGAGATATCCGGGATGAGCAGTGCAGTGGCCTGTAAGGACGAAAAAAATATTCTGAAATTATTTATTCCGTACAAAGAAGTCCTGGAGTTATATGATAACGGCCTGGAACTCCCAGAGGACCTGACGCTGGTCTGGTCGAATGATAATTACGGCTATGTCCGCCGGTACCCGTCCGAGGAGGCGAGGAAGCGTAAGGGCGGCAACGGGGTTTATTATCATAATTCCTACTGGGCGACGCCGGGCCGGTCATACCTCTTTATCTCCTCGATTCCGCTGGCGCAGACGAAATATGAGCTGGAGAAAGCATATGACAACGGCATTCGTAAACTCTGGGTGACCAACATGGGTGCCATCAAGCCGCTGGAGCAGGAGATGGAGTTTGTGCTGCGTCTGGGCTGGGAGACGGGGAAAGTATACGATCCGATAAAAGATGCGGATGATGAGAATGAAAATCAGAAGAACCGGCAGAAATCGGACGGGAAAACAGCGGTATATCACGGAGTGCCGCAGGAACGGATGTCCGCGGAAGAGGAGCCGGAAAAGCTCCGGCGCAGGACTGCTGACGTGGACGATTATCTGGCGGACTGGATCGACCGTAATTTTACTGGCGGCCACGGCCGGGAGACCGCCGCTCTTTTGAATGACTTTGCGCAGGCGACCAACACCCGCAAAATCGAGCTCATGGAGGAGGATGTCTTCCCGCAGACCGGAACGGTAAATGAAGCCGCCGTGCGTTTAAATAAGCTCCGCACCCTGTATCAGAAAGGAAACGCGATTTACGAGGCTCTTCCTGAGGAAGAGCGGGCCGCCTTTTTTGAGATGGTGCTGATGAAAATCCATGCCGCGTATTACACCGGGGCAATGTATTATTTCGCGGACAGGAGTGCGCTTCTGGCGGGGACGGATGCTGAAAAAGAGCAGCATGATTGCGTGGAGTATACCCGCTTTTTCGAGGATCTGCGGCGCAGAATGCTGGTATTTTATAATGAAAAAATGTGCGGCGGCAAGTGGAACGGTATTGTGACGCCGGAGGATTATCCACCGCCGAGGACGGCAATGTTTCCCGCGGCGGTGCCGCCGATACCGACAGGGAAGGCGAGAGAGCCGCAGATGAAAGCGGGACACGGCGAAAATACGGGAGAACAGGGTTTCGCAGCAGAATGCCGGAATGATAAAAAAGAATCC
>JAJQCU010000059.1:424-3198 GCA_021202575.1 Lachnospiraceae bacterium | reverse complement strand
TTCGCTTTCGCGGATGTAATGAAAAATCAGGAGAAATCCGAATATCTGGACTGGTATTATATTGAGGGCTTCCCTCTGGTCAGGGAGTGGGGCAGGAAACCTAATTTCAAATGCTTTTCTTATTTCGGGGGAATGCCGAAGCTGAATCTGTCCAACCCAGAAGTGCAGGATTATTGTATAGGTGTGGCCCGCTACTGGATCCGGGAGTGCGACATTGACGGCTGGCGGCTGGATGTGGGAGATGAGATTTCCCATGTGTTCTGGAAGCGCTTCCGCAGGGAAGTGAAGGCCCAGAAGCCTGAGGCGCTGATTCTCGGGGCGGTCTGGCACTCTGCCCCTGATTTCCTGGCAGGGGATGAGTGGGACAGCGTGATGAATTATCCCTTTAAGGACGCGGTGAAGGAGCTGCTGGCGGATGGAAGCATTACGGTATCGCAGTATGCCGGACGGTTGGGCTTTATCCGGGGGAATGTACATACGGACGTGTATCCGGTGCTGCTCAATCTGATCGGCAGTCATGACTGTCCCCGGTTTTTGCATGAGTGCGGCGGTGATGCGCAGAGGCTGAAAATGGCGGCGGCGCTGCAGCTGCTGAGTCCCGGGATGCCCATGATTTATTATGGGGATGAATACGCCATGGAGGGCGGAAAGGACCCGGATTGCCGCCGGGGCATGGTATGGGAGGAGAGCAGACAGAATGGGGAGGTCTATGACTGGTACCGGCGCCTGATCCGGGTGAGGAAGGAGCATCCGTCGCTGACTGCCGGGAAGATATTATCTCTTCGTGCTGAGGATGAAAAGGGGCTGCTGGTGATTGTGAAGTCAGACGGAAATGAAAAGACAGTGACCATGTTCCATTGCGGAACGGAAAAGATTGATTTGCCGGAGTACGCGGGACTTTCGGAATTGCTTCGGGAAAAGAAATTTGAGGGCAGGCTGGGAGCCATGGAAGCGGCGGTTCTGATTGTGAATGGAGAGTAAGAAAAAGAGCTTACTTTCAGGGAAGAAATAAATGACTGATAAATGCTGGATTGAGTGGAAACGGAAGCAGTCTGAGATGTTGAACCGGATGAAAGGGGAATCTGCTGTTGAAAAGAGGATACATGAGCGGAAATCTGTTTTCTAACCGGCAGGTAAAAAAATGGAGGGAGGAGCGAGGAAATGTCCCGTGCTGTGTGAAAAATGGAAATACAAAAGGATTATGAGGGACTGGAGCCGGGATATTATTATCTTAGCGCTCAGGTGATGAACGTGGGGGCGTACAACTGCGGCGTTCTCTACGGCAGGGGAGAAGGGCAGAAGGAGTGCACCACCACCCTGCCGCTGACGACAGGAGGAGTGACGGAAGGTCCCCGCAGGGCGGTGGTCAGAGGCATCCGGGTGGGTGACAACGGCAAAGCCCGCGTGGGACTTCATATCAAAAACTGTGAGCCGGACAGTATGGGAGTTCGGGATCTGCAGCTTGTCAGGGAGGCGGATCAGTCCGCCCCGTATCGCTTTTATAAAGGCGGCGATATTTCCGAGCTTTCCTGGCTGGAGGCGGAAGGGGCAGTTTTCTATGACGCGGACGGCAAAGAGGCGGACGCGCTGGAGCTTCTGGCAGCCAATGGCTGGAATATCGCCCGGCTTCGTGTCTATGACAATCCAGGCAAAGGCCGTGGCAATGGCTCCTACTATTGTAAGAAAGGATATATGACTCTCCCGGATGTGCTGGGACTGGCAAAGCGGGCGAAGGCTCTGGGCATGGAGCTGGAGCTGACGATCCATTACAGTGACTACTGGACCAATGTGGATGTGCAGAGGATGCCCCGGCGCTGGGAGAAGCAGCTGGCAGGGCTTGATGAGGCGCAGATTCTGGATAAGCTCTGTGAGCTGGTATATCAGTATACCTTTGACGTGATGAAGGCCATGAAAGCCCAAGGCACGGCGCCTGGCTTTGTTTCCATCGGAAATGAGATTCAGGGGGGAATCCTGTATCCCTATGGCCATTATACAAAGTGGGAGAATCTGGCAAGGCTTTTATCTGCCGGCAGCAGGGCGGTGACGGACGTCTGCCCTGACAGTCGTGTCATTATGCATCTGGACAATGCCGGACAGTATGACAAGTACTACAATTTCTTTGACAATTGTGAAAAATACGGCGTTCCCTATGACATTATCGGTCCCTCCTACTATCCCTTCTGGTTCAATAAGGATGTGGACACGGTGGCGGAGTTCTGCAATAAAATGATCGAGCGCTATCAGAAGGATATCATGATCATGGAGACAGGCTATAATTTCAGCCCGGCGCGCCCGGACGGTTATCCGGGACAGCTGGAGCATAACGGGCCATACCCGAAGGACGGTGATTTCTATGGCAGTACCCCTCTGGGACAGAAGCACTTCATGGAGGATCTGTTTAACGGCCTGAAAGGTGTGGAGCTGGGAACAGGGCACGGCTGCCTGGGGGACCTGTACTGGGATCCGGTGATGGTGGAGCAGACCGGTATCGGCTGGGCGATTAAGGAGGCGGACGATCAGGTGGACGTCAATCTGGTGTCCAATACCACCCTTTTTGACTTTGAGCATAAGCTCCTGCCGGTGATGGGGGCGTATCAGTGGAATAAAGAGGGATAATTACAGCTGATAATAGTGATAGTGATCTATAAATAGCCGCGGATTCGCCGGCTTCCAGCATCCACTGCTCAGGCGCTGCTCCCTTTTATCATTATACTGTTGTTATACTGTTCAATAAACCAATGCGGTAAATGAGAAGGTAACCAGCCTCCAGTTTT
>JAJQCU010000059.1:0-414 GCA_021202575.1 Lachnospiraceae bacterium | reverse complement strand
GTTCCCTTACATAAACTTCCGTAACAGCGAAATGGTGTGTCGTCGGGTTTCCATTCAACAGGAGTCCATAGTTGCAGTCTGTAATCACCACACCGGTATCTCCATAAACATTCGCTGTTCGGCTGTTAAACCTGAGTTCAGTCGGCTGAAACGCACCGCTGGTATAGAAACCAATTTCCTGATCCAACCGGCAGGTGACTTCTATGTGGACGAATGTGCATTCTGCATCCGCAATCTCTCTCATACCAGCTTCATCCGCACATTCCATCGCGCTCCAGAACGCTTTTGAAGTATTTAATAGTTGCTCTTTCATTTCAAAATTCTACCTCCAGTATCAAATATTTACAGATAAGTCTCAAAGAAGGGGACAATATAATCGAGCGCCTGTGTGGCATACGGTTCCAGGTCATACAT
>JAJQCU010000337.1:1717-3201 GCA_021202575.1 Lachnospiraceae bacterium | reverse complement strand
CGGCACACGGCCGTCGGTATGAGCCATGATCGTCCCGTTCATCGCGCAATCATTTACAAAATTCATATCTTTGCCGGCCAGATAATTCAGACCATCCAGATCTGCCTTCTCCTCCTGGATCACAGGAGCCTCCGCAGGCGACTCGATCGCCAGTACCGTCTCATACATTATCCGCGCACCATCCTGAATAAACTGGCCCATGGAGTGCAGATCAGTGGTCAGATCTACGGATGCGGGGAAAATACCTTTCTGGTCTTTTCCCTCACTCTCGCCGTACAGCTGTTTCCACCATTCACTGATGTAATGAACACTCGGTTCATAGTTCGCCAGTACTTCCACCGTTTTACCCTTGCGCAGCAGAATATTCCGAACCGCAGCATACTGCATCGCATCATTCTCCTCGAAAGGCTGATTCAGGGCAAGCTCCCGTCCGGCCGCGGCTCCCGCCATCAGCTTGTCAATATCAGCGCCGCTGACTGCAATGGGAAGAAGACCAACCGCGGTCAGCACGGAAAACCGTCCGCCGATATCATCCGGTACGACAAATGTCTCGTATCCTTCCTCCGTGGAAAGCACTTTCAGTGCTCCTCTGGCCTTGTCTGTAGTAGCATAAATACGCTTCGCCGCTTCCTCCTTGCCGTACTTTTTCTCCAGCTTCTCCTTGAAAATCCGGAAAGCAATCGCCGGCTCCGTCGTAGTGCCGGATTTGGAGATAACATTTACGGAAAAATCGCGATCCCCTATCACATCGAGAATGCCTTTTAAATATGCGCCGCTGATATTACTTCCCGCATAATAAATCTCCGGCGTCTCACGCATCCGGGCGGGAATATTGTTGTAAAATCCGTGACGGAGGAACTCAATCGCCGCCCGCGCTCCGAGATAGGAACCGCCGATGCCGATCACCACCAGCACTTCAGAATCCCTCTGGATCTTCGCTGCCGCCTGTTTGATCCGGGCAAATTCATCCTTATCATAGTCCGTCGGAAGATCGATCCATCCCAGAAAATCATTGCCTGCACCGGTTCTGGAAAGCAGGAGGTCTTTCGCGTCCGCGGCAATCCTGCCCATATTCTTCACTTCTTCCTCGCGGATGAAAGAAGCCGCCTTGCTGTAATCAAATGTAATCTTACCCATATGTTGCTCCTTTGTATATGTATTCTCGCTTTCAGCCTACCAAAGATATTGTATCAAACGCACACCTGTATTTCAAGGAAAAATGTAACTGTTCAGCACTTTCACAGTTACGGAAAAATCTCCTGTATCACACTTCCGAAAACTTCCTCATTCTTCCTCGATGCCGTTGCCTGTGCGTCTCCGGCCGGCTTTGGCTCCATATACCTGCCTGCCGCCTCCCGTCGAGCCTGTCTGCCATCCTGGCTCAGCGCTGCTTTTGTCAATTCCCTCGTCTTCTCTGTCAGCTCTTTGATCTGTCTTCTGCATCTTCTCACAGCGGTCAGCGTGAATATCATCAGTAAAAAGGT
>JAJQCU010000337.1:1208-1700 GCA_021202575.1 Lachnospiraceae bacterium | reverse complement strand
CCAGCAGACTCAGCATCAACTCGTCCCTGTACAGGTTGTACCATGATACCGCCAACTGAATTAACATATCCATTGTCATTCCTCCTTTCTGCCACTTAAGTGTAGCAGAATCCCCCCGCAAAAAAAAGAGGGACAGGCTCACTTTTCGCCGCAAGTTGTGACAAAAATTGTTATTCAAAAAAAGATTGTTGACTTTTCTCTCCCGGCGTATACTATAAATAAGTAAGAAAAAATGTGGTAATGATTCACAGATCTACGAGAGGACATACACATGAAGAAGATCATTCTCACCGGCGGCGGCACGGCCGGCCATGTAACCCCCAATATAGCTCTCATGCCCAGATTAAAGGAACTCGGCTATGAGATTTCTTACATCGGTTCCTACCACGGCATTGAAAAAGGGCTGATTGAAAAGGAAAATATCCCCTATTACGCAATCTCTTCGGGCAAGCTCCGCAGATATTTTGACCCAAAGAATTTTTCAGATCCGCG
>JAJQCU010000337.1:0-1198 GCA_021202575.1 Lachnospiraceae bacterium | reverse complement strand
AGGTAGTCAAAGGCTATGCGCAGGCACGCAGACTGATGTTTAAGCTCAAACCGGACATCGTCTTTTCCAAAGGCGGCTTTGTCAGCGTGCCCGTGGTGCTTGCGGCCAGACACGCCAGGATTCCCGTGATCATTCATGAATCCGATATCACTCCGGGACTGGCAAATAAGCTGGCGATACCATCCGCCAGCAAAGTATGCTGCAATTTCCCCGAGACGCTGGCACATCTGCCAGAGGGAAAAGCGATCGTATCCGGTTCACCGATCCGCCAGGAACTGCTGCACGGAGACAGAGAAAAAGCTTATACATATACCGGTTTTTCACCGGAGCATCCCGTCATCCTGATTATCGGAGGAAGCCAGGGCTCCCAGGTAATCAATGAAGCCGTGCGGAGGCTGCTCCCAACTTTGCTCCCCTCCTGGCAAATGATCCACCTCTGCGGCAAGGGGAATCTGGATCCAACCCTTCACCACACGACCGGCTATGTACAATATGAGTACATCAACGAAGAACTGGCAGACCTGTTTGCCATCGCAGATCTGGTTATCTCCCGTGCAGGAGCGAACGCGATCTGCGAACTGCAGGCGCTCTGCAAGCCGAACATCCTGATTCCGCTGTCAAAAGCAGCCAGCCGCGGCGATCAGATTCTGAATGCCAACTCTTTCCGGAAACAGGGCTTCAGCTATGTTCTGGAAGAGGAGAATCTCTCCGAAAATACTCTGTCACAGGCCATCTCCGCCGTCTGGGAGAACAGGCAGACTTATGTTCAGGCCATGCGGGAGAGCCAGAAAGCAAATGCCATCGACATCATCATTGACCTGATCGAGGAACTCCGGAAGAAAAAATAAAGTGTCGCCCCGCGGGTACATCCTCACGGAGTGTTTTTTATCATAGGAAAGTCGGAACTTTAACGCTTTACAATATCAAGGTCTGTCCTATGATATAAAAAGCTTTCATTCACAGTCAGCTTCATTTTCTCCTGATGTCACGGAGCACCATCGCAAATACTATATCGGATGTTATGCCGAACAGAGGAAAGCCGCCATTATATATAAGGGCGGCTTTCTTCCTGTCCCTCATTGCAGCTCCGGCAATTTTTGACAAACACGCAGCAACAGGAAACAACACTTCCGGAACCGCTAAATCTGTTCTTTCCTCATATCCAACGATTTACATATCCCGGCAATCTCCTCCGCAG
>JAJQCU010000237.1 GCA_021202575.1 Lachnospiraceae bacterium | reverse complement strand
GGTCATTCTGGAACACCACGCCGAATTTGCCCCGCAGCTCGTCCATCTCATAGGTCCGCACATCCCTGCCGTCGATATAGACGCCGCCGTCCTCCACATCATAAAAGCGCATCAGCAGATTGACAATGGTGGTCTTGCCGCAGCCGGTTGGGCCGATAATCCCCAGGGATTCTCCCTTTTTAATTTTAAAATCAATATCGTAGAGGCACTGCTCCTGCTCGCCGCCCAGAAAACCGTCCTCCTCCGACGCGGCCCCGGCGTCATCCCTTTTCTTTCCCTCCACACTGAGCATATTGTGGGGATACTTGAAGTTCACATTTTTAAATACAATATAGGCGTCATGTGCCTCCGGCGTGTCCGTCTCCTCCACGGATAAAATCCTCTGGTCCACATCGCTCTCCAGCACCAGATCGATACGGTCAGCAGAAGCGCTGGCCTTGCTGATCATCATGAAAATCCGGTTGATGGTCATAATGCTCTGCAAAATCAGATTAAAATATGTAAGAAAGGCCAGAATCACACCTGGCTTCATGGCGCCGCTGTTGACACGGACGGCTCCCACATAAACCACCAGAGTCAGCCCGACATTCAGGCAAAGCTGCATGAACGGCCCGGGAATGGCCATGACCGTGCTGGCCTTGACGTCGCTGGCAGTCATCCTGTCATTATATCTGTGGAAGCGCCCGCTCTCATAATCCATCCTGCACAGAGCCTTGACCACCCGGATGCCGGTGATATTTTCCCGCATGACGCGCACCACGTCATCCAGATTCTCCTGTACCTTATGATACAGGGGAATGCCCCGGCTGGAGGCCGTCAGAATCACCACCGCCAGAAGGGGCAGCATAACGCAGAGAATGCCGCTGAGCACCGGGTCCATGGTCATGGTCACAATGATGCCGCCCACCAGCATGATCGGCGCTCTGACACAGAGCGTCTGAAAGCTCTGGGCAAAGGACTGCACATTGTAGCTGTCCGAGGTCATGCGGCTGGTCAGGCTGGGCAGGCCGAAGGCGTCGAACTGGGCGCCGCTTAAGTGCATGGTCTTATTGAAAAGATCCCGCCTCACGTCATAGGATATCTTATGGGCGTTTTCGACCGCCAGACGGTTGGAGTTGATATTGAACTGCCAGCACAGAAAAGCCACAAAAATCATAATACAGCCCCAGAGGATAATCCTGAAGGTTTCCCCCAGAGGCACTACCTCATCGATCAGATACTCCAGCACATAGGGAATCATCAGCTCCGCCACGGTGCCCATAAGCTTGAGCGCCATGACAAACATGACGGGTTTGATGTACTTTCCCATATATCGAAAAATCAGTCTCATATTTCTTTCCTCATTCCATTAAGACGAGCTATTTCCCCGCGTTCCCGCAAATCACGCGTCCGCCGGGGCTTCGCCCCGCTCCGTATATCTCGTAAAAAGCTTCTCCGCTTCCTCCCTCATCTGCGCAACCACCCCCGGCGGCCCCGTAATCTGAATATCCTCCCCCAGAGCCATGACCCAGCCGAAGAACTGGCCGCTCAGCGCCACATGGACCCTTGCGTTAAAATGCTCCCGGTCCACCGGCAAAATGGGCACATCCCGCCCAAACTGATCCACAATCACCCCCGCCAAGTGATTGCGGCAGGTGAGCGTCACCGTCTCCTCCCGGCCGTTGAACATGGCGAAGCGCTTTCGGGTATAAGCCGCCGGGTCCATTTTTTCATAAAGCTCCCTGCCCTCCCGTGGAAAATCCGTCAGCTCCACATTCAGCATTTTATCCACCCGGTAATACCGCAGCTCTTTTTGTGTCCCATCGTAGGCCACCAGGTAATAATTTTCATCATCCCAGGATAAGGCCCAGGGGCTGACCTGATAAAGGCCGCCTCCCCGGCGAAGCTCTTTTTCTTTTCTGATGTTCCAGTTGAAATACTGAAAGGTGATCCGGACGCCGTTATCGATCGCCTGATGAATGATGTCCACAGCGTAGTAGATGGATTCATTCTCCGTCTTGATCCGCTCTGACACATAAACCTGATGCTGGAGCTGCCCAGCCTCGTAATGGCTGCACAGCGTTTCCAGCTTTCTGATCAGCTGACTGCTCTTTTTCGCTGTTAAAAATTTGGCGGACTGCACCAGATCCACCAGGATCTTTAACTCCGCCAGCTCAAACTGTCTTGAGCCAAGATAATAAGAATAATTCCTCCCGGACCGTTCGCCGATAATATCCAGGCCATAAGTACGCAAAAGCTCAATATCCTCATAGACGCTCTTGCGCTCCGCCTCAATATCATAAGCCTTCAGTCTGGAAAGAATCTCCGGCATGGTCAGGCTGTGCCGCTCATCCGTGTACTCCAGAAAAATCCGCATTAAATATACGAGCTTTAGCTTCTGACTGGTACCCTTTGCCATCATACTCCTCCGGTATATGGACAGGCCGCCTCACCCGGCCCTCTTCTTCCGCAATATCCACGTCAATAAATTTAGCACTGATTTCGTCATTCGTCAACAGGATTTATCAAGGTACCTAAATAAATAAATCAAAAAGCCCCGGAGCGTTTTCCGCTCCGGGGTCGTCCGCTTTTAAGCGATCAGCCTATCCACGATATGTCCGAAGTTCTGAGTGGCAAAATCGCCGGTCTCCACCACTTCGATCTTATCGCCGTACTGCCTTTTTAAGTCCGGCAGCATGTAGCCGATCTGAGGCGCTAACAGCACCCTGTCGTTTTCCTGTACGATGGTTTCCATTTCCGTATAGTTGCCCGCGTGTACCTTTATATTGATATTCCTCGCGTCAAAGATTTCCTGAATCTTCTCCGCGAAATGAGCGCTGGTCCAGCCGGAGGTGCAGCAAAACGCCACATTCTGAACCGGCTCGCGCTTCTGCGGCCCGGCCGGGCTTTGCGCCGCCTGCTCCCCGCCATAAATAAAGGCGAAGAAATTGCCGAGCCTGTCTAAGACAAAGCTCAAATCATGTAATTCAAAGTGAAGATAATATATTGTCTCCCCTGTCTGTTTATCGTATCCTGTCAGCTCCAGAACATCCTCTGGAACATATTCGTCCGCGTCATAAAACTCAATGACGCCGGTTCTTTCATCGCTCTCCAGCCACAGCTTGTTCATATCGTCGCTGTTGTGCCGGATCCATTTACATTTACATAACCATCGTACTAAAACAGGCTTGATCAGCTTTTGGATTGATTCATTCATATGGACTCCTCCCTTCCGCTTATCAAAGG
>JAJQCU010000328.1:295-3247 GCA_021202575.1 Lachnospiraceae bacterium | reverse complement strand
ACTGTAGATAAGAGGCAGGCGGACATGGGAGAAGAAGAAAGGACTGTAGATAAGAGACAGGCAGACATGAGAAAAGAGGAAAAAGCTGCTGATGAGGCGCAGGGGACTTCAGAAACAGAGGGGACGCTTGTCAATGAGATGCGCCTGTGTTTTCTGTCGAGGGGAGAAAATGAGAGTCTGGCCAGGCTGGCAGTGGCTGGGCTGATCGCTCCCTATGACCCCACGATGGACGTGCTGGACGATATCAGAACCGCGGTGTCAGAGGCGGTGACCAACGCCATCATTCATGGATATGAGGGAAAGGAGGATGGGATCGTCTATGTGTCCGCCCTTTTGTACAGAAGGGAGGATCAAAGCTGTCTGCTGAGAGTGGACGTGGAGGACACGGGGGTGGGAATTGAGGATGTGGAAAAGGCCATGGAACCGCTCTATACCACAGCGGCGGACGGAGAGCGGGCGGGCATGGGCTTTGCTTTTATGGAGGCTTTTACAGACAGGCTTGAGGTGGAATCGGAGCCGCGCAGGGGAACCTGTGTATCCATGTGGAAGGAACTGACCGGGCCGGAGGCCTCAGCCCATGAAGGATAAGGCGGAATTTATTGAGGAAAATCTGGGGCTGGTGCGCTTTGTCTGCCGGAAATTCCAAAACCGCGGGCTGGACATGGAGGATGTATTTCAGGCGGGCTGCGTGGGCCTGTGCAAGGCGGCGGAGGGATTTCGGGAGGAGCTGGGACTTCAGTTTTCCACCTACGCGGTTCCCCTGATTATCGGCGAAATCCGTCAGCTGGCCAGAAATAACAGTCCGGTACATATGAGCAGAGGCGCCAGGGAAAAGCAAAAGCGTTTACAGGAGGCGGGGCAGACGCTTTCGCAGACGCTGGGAAGGGAGGCAAAAATCAGCGAGATGGCCGAAGCGGCGGGACTGACCCCGCAGGAGGCCCTGCTTCTGATGGAGGCCGCGGGACCAGCGGAGAGCCTGGAGGCAGGCTCCTTCGGGGAGGGGACGGAGAAAATCCGTCAGCTGCCGGATGAGAGAAACGAGGTTTCAGGGCTTTTGGACAGGATGCTGTGCTGTCAGCTTTTGAGGGAGCTTTCCTCTGTGGAGCGTATTCTGATCACCATGCGGTATTTTCAGGGGAAAAATCAGGCGCAGGTGGGGGAAAGGCTGCACATGACCCAGGTGCAGGTCAGCCGGATGGAGAAGAGGATTCTGAAGAAGCTTCGGGAGAGGGCTTTGTGAACAGGAATTTTGTGAAAATGTTACCGGATAAAATGCTGGATAAAATGTTGAATAAAATGCTGGATAAAATGCTGAATAAATTGCTGAATTAAATGCCGGATAAATCAACTGAATAATTTACCAAAAAAATTCTCAGATATTGGTTGATTTTTGTCAAAATTACAGGTAGAATAAATTGAATGCGTTACGATTTGCCAGTACGTGGAAAATATGGAGAGGTAGACAAATGAACAGATTGGAAATGCCCTCGCCCGCAAAGGCGAGAACCGTAATGGAGCAGCTGTACAAGGATCTGGAGCGCCGGGTGGCCTCCAATCTTGTGGGGATCTGCCCCATTGACATGTCCAGAGCTTTTCTGGAGCTTTGCCACGCCCAGTCCTGCGGGAAGTGTACGCCCTGCCGGGTGGGGCTGGGAAATTTGAAGAACATGCTGCAGAAGGTGCTGGACGGCGAGGCGGATATGGATATGATCGATCAGATCCGCGATACGGCGGCCGCCATCATGGAGACGGCGGACTGCGCCATCGGCTATGAGGCGGCGGAGGTCATCTATAACGGAGTGGAGACCTTCCGTGAGGATTATGAGGCTCATATCAGGAACGGCCGCTGCACCTGCGACTATGGCCAGCCGGTGCCCTGTGTGGCTTATTGCCCCGCTGGCGTGGACATTCCCGGATATATCGCTCTGATCAGGGAGGAGCGCTATGCGGACGCCATCCGTCTGATTCGCAAGGACAATCCCTTTCCGACCACCTGTGGCTTCATCTGTGAGCATCCCTGCGAGACCAAGTGCCGCCGCAGAATTGTGGACGACGCGGTCAATATCCGGGGCTTAAAGCGGATGGCGGCGGATTACGCGGGAGAGGTGGAGCCGCCCGAATGCGCTCCCTCCACGGGAAAACGCATCGCTATTGTCGGCGGCGGGCCCTGCGGCTTAAGCACGGCTTATTATTTGCAGCTGATGGGGCATCAGACCACTGTTTATGAGATGCTGCCGAAGCTGGGCGGCATGCTCAGATACGGCATTCCCAGCTACCGTCTGCCAAAGGACCGGCTGGATCAGGATATCGAGGCGATTTTAAAAACCGGCGTGGAGGTTGTTTATAATACCAGGATTGGTGAGAAAATCACCATGGACGACCTGAGGGAACAGTATGACGCCGTTCTGATTACGATAGGCGCCAGCACGGACAAGAAGCTGGAGGTGGAGGGCGAGGACGCCGAGGGCGTCATGTCCGCGGTACAGCTTCTGCGCGGTGTAGGTTTTGGCACTCCCGTGGACCTGACCGGTCAGGAGGTCGTGGTGGTGGGCGGCGGCAACGTGTCCATGGACGCGGTGAGAACCTCTGTCCGGCTGGGAGCAAAGAAGGTTTCCATTGTGTATCGGCGCAGAGTGGCGGATATGACCGCGCTCCCGGCGGAAATTGAGGGCGCCATGGCGGAGGGCGTGGAAATGCGCACGCTGATGGCTCCTGTGAAAATTTCCGTGGACGAGGAGGGCAAGGTCAACGGTCTGTGGGCGAGGCCGCAGATGATCAGTACTATCAAGGGAGGCCGGGCCAGTGTGAAGCCTAACGGCGAGGATGAGGTGCTGATTCCCTGCCAGACACTGATTGTGGCCATTGGCCAGGACATCGAGTATCAGCATTTTGAGGCGGCGGGCGCCGCTGTTTCCAGAGGACGTTTTCAGGCGGATCAGACCGCGGCGGTGA
>JAJQCU010000328.1:0-226 GCA_021202575.1 Lachnospiraceae bacterium | reverse complement strand
CCAAGGTGGCGGCTGCCAGTATTGATACATACCTGGGATATCATCATCCGATTTCCTGTGATGTGGACATTCCCATTCCCAATATTGACGACCGCACTCCATGCGGCAGGGTGAACATCAACGAGAGAGAGGCCTGCGAGAGAGCCTGTGATTTCGAGGGTGTGGAGATACCGATGACAAGAAAAGAGTGCTTGCAGGAGGCGGGCCGCTGCCTGCGCTGCGATCA
>JAJQCU010000165.1 GCA_021202575.1 Lachnospiraceae bacterium | reverse complement strand
CCACGATCCATAGGGGAGACCGATTGATTATCCGTGGAGCCGGGAGCTGGAGGGGCTTCTGAGGGAGAAACTGGGCGATGATTTTGAGGTGCTTCTGCCACTGCTTTGGGAAAATAACGCGGACAAAAACCTGACAGCCAGGGTCCGCTATCTGTATATGGATTCTGTGACAAAGCTTGTAAAAAAGGATTTTTCCGTGCAGATCGGAACCTGGTGCAGAGAGCATGGGGTGCAGTATATCGGCCATCTGATCGAGGACAATAATCATCACAGCAGGACAGGCTCTTCCCTGGGGCATTATTTCAGGGGGCTGGCAGGGCAGGATATGGCGGGAATTGATGACATTGGCGGCCAGGTCTATCCCCAGGGGGAGGAGGACAGCTACAATCGCGGCATGTTCGAGGTCAGAAACGGGGAGTTTTACCATTATGTGATGGGCAAGCTGGCCGGTTCCGCGGCAGCCATTGAACCGTTAAAGCGGGGAAATTCCATGTGTGAGATTTTCGGAAATTACGGCTGGAAGGAAGGGGTGAGGCTGGAAAAATATCTGGCGGATCACTTTCTGGTGCGCGGAATCAATCATTTTGTGCCCCATGCCTTCAGTCCGAAGGAATTCCCGGATCCGGACTGCCCGCCGCATTTTTACGCTCATGGACACAATCCCCAGTACCGGCACTTTGGCGCGCTGATGGCTTATATGAACCGCGTCTGTGAACTGTTAAGCGGCGGCAGACATATCGCCCCGGTGGCGGTGATGTATACCGGGGAGGGCGACTGGACCGGAAAATATATGAACTGCGATCAGGCCTGCCATGTGCTGGCGGATCACCAGATTGAGTATGATATTCTGCCGCAGGATGTTTTCAGTGAGCGGCAGGCTTATGGGACACAGATCAGAGAAGGAATGTTGAAAGTGAACACTCAGGAGTACAGGGCAGTGATTGTTCCGTACATGCAGTTCGTGACGGGCTCTTTTGCCCAGGCTGTAATGGAACTGGGTGAGAAGGGAATCGGAGTGTACTTTATCCATGATTATCCTGATGGAATCTGTGACGGGCCTGTCAGTGAAAGCGAGCCGCTGCTTTCCGGCTTAAAGGAGAACGGCAGTACAATCAACCTGGAAGATCTGCCGGAGATACTGCGTGGAAATCATATTCCTGAAATTTCTCTGGAGCCAGCCAATGACCGTATCCGGTATATCCATTATGCCCATTCAGATCAGACGGAAATCTGGATGTTCGTCAACGAAGGAACTACGACTTACGAGGGAAGAGTAAGGCTGCCGGAAGCCGTATGTCTGAGAGAAGAGGATAAAAACCCGGAATGGATCGAAAGTTCCTGCTCAAGCAGCTCCAGTACCTTTTACCGCTACGATGCCTGGGCCAATCTGTGTCTGCCCGCGGAAGAGGAAAACGGGTATCTGAATCTGACGCTGGAGCCTCTTAAAAGCTGTATTTATGTCATGGATTATTCTGTAAATTCATCAGATTCAGCGGCAAAAATCCGTCCCCTGCCGATTTATGAAGGGAAAACAGACAGAGGAAAAGTTCCATTTACCGGCATCTGGCGGAGAGGTCTTTGTACCGGCCTGGAATATCCGATATTTTCAGCTTTTAAAGAAGTGGCTCTGCCGGATCATCTGGCGGAGGAGCTGCCGGAATTCTCCGGCTTTGCCCGTTATGAAAATACCTTCAACGCCGGGGAAGGGGAGCGGATTTACTTGAAAATCGCGGACGCCCATGAGGGGGTTGAGGTTTTCCTCAACGAAATCAGCCTGGGAATTCAGATTGTCCCTGTATTTCTTTATGATCTGTCACCAGCGCTTCGCACCGGGGAGAATAAGCTTCGTATCGAGGTTGCCACCACGCTGGAAAGGGAGCTTGCGAAGATTCCGCCGAACATGTTTGCCCCGCCCCAGCCAGCCACGTCGCTGTCCGGGATCACCGGGACTGTGGAGCTGTGGAGAGTAGAAAATTAAGATGAAAAAAAGAGCTTTTGTTTTCATTAAAAGGGTTTTTACCAGGATATTTGAACTGTAAAAGAGAAATTACAGTAAAGAACTGTCGCAAAATCACTTGCGCATCTCCCTCCGGCACGCCTGCGGAGTCATCCCCGTGATCTTTTTGAAAACAGCGCAAAAATAGCTCTCAGAGGAAAAGTTTAATGCCTCGCCAATCTGCGCCACGGAAAAGCGGCTGCCCTCAAGCAGACGCCTGGCCTCGCGGACTTTTTCACGCTGAATACAGTCATTGATGGTCATACCTGTCTCCTTTTTGAAAAGGGTGCACAGGTATGACAGATTGACATGAAACTGAGCGGCAAGATCCTTAGAAGAGAGCTTTTCACCGCAATGCTCCCGGATATGCTGCTGAACCTGCTTCACAATGGGGGATTCTCCGGGTAATTCATTGGCCCGGGATACCAGATCAGTGTATTCCCGGAAGCACTGTATGAACAGATAGGAAAGCTCAGAGGCACTGCGCGCCTTCTGGATCTGGTCGATATATTGACCGGAGATTCTATTGGTAACATGATAATTTACTCCCGCGATGACCGCGGTGCGGGATGCAATCATATTAGCTCCCAGGATATAGCTGCGCATATCATTGATATCCGCCACATTTCCATAAACAGAGGAATCGGAGTAAAACAGCTGATCCATAGAACGCAGCAGGGCGTTTGTGTTCCCTGAGCGGACACAGGAGAGAAGAATATCCTCCACATACTGGTCCACGTCACTCGCTTCCCGTACTGCCTGAGGATAGTCCCTGATGGGATATGGAATATTCCACTGAAAGGGGACACAGGGAATTTCTGAAGGAACGGGAATGTTCAGCAGATGGCCGAGCAGTCTGAGGCAGGAAAGCAGTCCTTCAATATCCCGAGCCTTTGTCTTATCAAAATAGCGCTGTATAATGGGCGCGTCCTTCGGCTTTCGTCCCAGCCGGGCGCAGATTTCCTGTGCCTGTTTTAAAGAGCACTCCGACAGCAGAATCGGGCCGAGGAAAACCGCTTCCTTCCTGTCAGAAAAATGAATCCCCGCAAAATACATATATTCCGGAGAGGAAGAATACCAGAAGCCGGGTAAATTCTCCTGCACGCTTCCCGCCAGCAGCAGAGGCAGATTAAAGTCCTGAATCCGGAAGGTATATGATTTGATCAGCTGTCTTTCTCTGAAATAGCAGGCCGGGATTCTCACCGCGTCGAAAAATAACTGCAGCGTATTCTCAATCTCCATTATTTTATTC
>JAJQCU010000047.1 GCA_021202575.1 Lachnospiraceae bacterium | reverse complement strand
GATCAGCTCCCCGTCGATCAGCCCCACCTGGGTCATGGCGCAGGGGCCGTCAAAAGGAATATCAGAAATACAGGTGGCGATAGAGGTGCCGATCATGGCTACCAGCTCGGGCCTGCACTCCGGGTCCACGCTCATCACCATATTGTCCAGAGTGACATCGTTGCGGTAATCCTTCGGGAAAAGGGGACGCATGGGGCGGTCAATGACACGGTCTGTCAGTACAGCGTTCTCACTGGCCTTTCCCTCTCTCTTGTTGAAGCCGCCGGGAATCTTGCCCACAGCGTACATCTTCTCCTCATACTCCACACTGAGCGGGAAAAAGTCAATGCCCTCCCGGGGCTTCTCGGAAGCGGTTGCGGTGCAGAGCACCGTGGTGTCTCCGTACATCATGAAGGCACAGCCGTTGGCCTGTGCGCCTACGCGGCCGATGTCAACTCTCAGAGTTCTCCCGGCCAGTTCCATTGTGTAAGTTTTATACATTCTTCTCCTCCATAATCGCAATGCTGCGACTTCTACTCAGGCCCTGCCGGCCATTTCCCGGCAGGGCCTTTGGAATTGTCGGCCATTTTCCGACAATTCCTGAACGCGAAAAGGCGGGAAAGCTTACGGCATTCCCGCCACGCATTTCACTATCTTCTGATACCCAGCTTCTCAATCAGGGCACGATATCTCTCGATATCCTTTCTCTTCAGATAATCCAGAAGGCCTCGCCTCTGGCCGATCATCTTGTACATACCGCGCCTGGAATGGTTGTCCTTGGGGTTAGCCTTCAGATGCTCTGTCAGCTCGTTGATCCGGGCGGTGAGAACAGCTACCTGCACCTCCGGTGAACCGGTGTCTCCCGGGGTTCTGGCATACTCGTTCATGATAGCGGTTTTCTTTTCCTTGGAAATCATTTTACATCCTCCTGATATTTTATAAGCGCCATACACCAGGCAGAGGCCGGAGTTTCCTTCTACCGGGCGTCGGCTCAATCCAACTGAAACAGTCTAACACACACAGATGGATTTGTAAATAAAATTTTTAATTTTTTTGCTATATAAGTCACGTTTCCAAAAGTGCTGTTTCCGGAAAATTTTCCGGCAATCCTCAGACCTCATTGGGATCCTTCCTGGCCGGGAGGAAGGCAGTGACAAGGTCAATGACCGCCTCCACGATCAGGGAAATGGCGATAAAGGTCCACAGCACCGCGGTGATGTTCAGCGGATTACAGATGATGAACACAGCGCAGGCAATGGTGACAGCCGCTCCAATGGCGCTGATCCACCAGCGTCTTACCTTCATGCGGAGCATATTCACCGTAAGCTCCACCTTCATGACGCCGCTCATCAGTGTGGCGACGCCGTAAATGACCGCCAGCGCCGGGAATGTGGCAGCAAACCACTGGGGAGTGGTTACGCAGAAGATTCCGCAGATTACCTCGATAAGCCCCGCGGACAGCTTTCTCTCAAAAATCCCGGTCGGCGGCGCGTTTCTGAAATATCTGACGATATTGATTGCTGCAACCACCGTCAGAATGGCGCCCGCCACCATGATAATCCTTGGCGTAAAGCTGACCGGATCGATCAGCAGGGAAATGCCTACGACCAGTTCACAGAGCGCCCACGCGACGCCGGAGCCGATCTTCTTAAATTTCTCCATTTTTCTCCTCCTGTCCGGCACGCCTGTGCGGCATGCCTGGAAAATTTATGATACAAGGGACAAAAGGTCAGAAATCAAACGCGTGCGACACGAAGCTAGTCCTTTAGGGCATTCGCATTTATGACCTTGGGGGGGCTCCGTTTCGCTCCGGTCGTTGCTGAACAAGCGCCACCGGCGCTTAGCAACCGCAACGACTGACACCCGTAGGGCGCCCTTTTGTCGCTTTAATCAATTTTCTGCTGCTTCTGCCCTTCTGCCTCCTGCCTCTCCCGGTACGCCAGACCCTTGTACATCATCTTCCTGGCCACATCATAGATCACCGCTAACAGGGGCACTCCGATCAGCATTCCCACAAAGCCGAAGATTCCTCCGAAGAACAGAATGGAAAATAAAACCCAGAAGCTGGACAGTCCGGTCACGTTTCCCAGAATGCGAGGGCCCAGGATATTGCCGTCAAACTGCTGCAGAATCACCACGAACACCACAAAAATCAGCGCCTTGACGGGCTTGACAATCAGAATCAGCAGAAAAGAAGGCACCGCGCCGATAAAGGGGCCAAAAAACGGGATGATATTGGTCACGCCCACGATCACGCTCACCAGGCCCGGATAGGGAATCCCCAAAATCAGCATTCCTACGAAACAGATCACGCCGACAATCAGAGAATCATAAATCCTGCCTCCGATAAAACCGCCAAACATTTTGTCCGCGAAGGTGACCTCCTCCAGAATGGCGTCGGCCCATTTTTTCTTAAAAATACTGTGGAGCAGCTTTTTGGCCTGCTGCGCGAATTTTATGCGGCCCAGCAGCAGATATATCGCCACAATTATGCCAATGACAAGGTTTTTGCACAGGGTAATCAGGCTGCCCACGCCGGTAGCCACGCTGCCGATCAGGGTCTGAAGCCCGGGCAGGACGCTGCCGGAAAGCCAGTTTGTGAGGGTGGAGGACAGCTCTCCCGACAACTCGCTGATATAATTGCTCAGCACCTCATTGTCGCCGAAATAGGTCAGCAGCCAGTTGGAAAGGCTCTGCACGCTGTCCGGTATCATCAGGGCGATGGTATAAATACTCTGAAACAGCGATGGAATCACCATCAGGAACAGGGCTCCCACCGCCAGTACCGCCGCCGCCAGCGCCAGCACAACGCTCAGCCCGTGGGCCTGGCGGGGCAGCTTTTCCTTCAGGTGTCTTTCAAAGAAGTTGCACATGGGCTTCAGGATATAGGCGATGACGCCGCCGATGATGAAGGGCATGAGCACGCCTATAACCACATTCGCGCCGGCTTTGATGGTATCCAGCCTGGAAAGGAAAAAGAATAAAAGAATGCTCAGGGCCGCCGCCTTAAAAAGCGCCCAGACAAGCTGATTGCTGAAGTTTCTGTCGTCTTTCATGAACTCCGTCTCCCGTTTTTTCTGAAATGATTATAATCAACGCCTTTCATTTTTTCAATGGACAAATGAGAATATTTGTCCATATCTTGTTACTATTCACAGCCGACTTGGGAGATATAAACAGGCTCGTCAAGCGTATTGTGCTTGTAAGGGACTGTTTATATCTTCCAAGGTGACTGTGAAGCAGTCACTTTCCCCTCATAAGCAAAAAGATGAGCGGCG
>JAJQCU010000088.1 GCA_021202575.1 Lachnospiraceae bacterium | reverse complement strand
CCGATATTCTCTGCAACAGCTGTGACTTTTACAATACTCTCAGACAGAGAAACGCTCATGTCTCTGATTGTAAATTCCGTATATCCCAATCCATATCCAAACGGAAAAAGAGGTTTTCTTCCTGCCGCCTCAAACCACCGGTAACCCACGTAAATCCCCTCTTTATAAAGGGAATCATTTATTTCACCGAAACTCCCTATATCCGGATATTCTTCTGCCCTGGCCCAGGTCGAAGTGAGCTTTCCGCTGGGATATACTCTGCCCAGAAGGATGTCCGCAAGCACCCTGCCTGTTTCCACGCCCAACTGGGATAAAAGCAGAATGTTTTTAACATTCTGAACCGGTGTAAGGTCTATTGGTCCTCCCACATTCAGTACCAGCATGAACTTTTCAAATTTATCATTCAGCGCCAGAATGTCCCTGATTTCTGTATTGCTTAAAAGAAAGTCTCCGGGTTCCGCGACACGGTCATTCCCCTCGCCGCTGACTCTGGAAACCACATATATACATGAATCTCCTTCCGCTTCCAGCGGCAGATCATACTCCGGCTGCAGCATAACGGCGCCCATTCCGATCAGGACAGCATTCGTGTGCTGTGCTTTCGCCTTTTCCCTGATATCCTTCACAAACTGCTCATGAGCTTTTGCCATGATAGTATCATAAGCAGTCAGCCATGCGGAAGACGTCACCTCAAAACCGGCATCCTTCAATCCCTGTTCAATTGTAATGAAATATCTGGAATTTACCTCCCCGGATCCGGTTCCGCCTTTGACAGTATGCCGCACCCCGCTGCCATATGCCGCAATTTTACCTGCCTTTCTCAGAGGAAAGCAGCCATCCTTCTTCAGAAGAACGGTGCATTCTCCCAGATATGCATACATCTGCTTCAGATGATCTGATTCATATGAATTCATTATTTTCTCTCTCCTCTGTCTGTTTCAAATGTTCTCCCTGCGTGCATTGATCTCCTCTTTCATTTGCGGAAGCTTTTTTTCAAGATCAAACTGCAGATAGATGAAGAAAAGAAGTGCCGAGCAGACCATCGGTACCCCATACATGGCAATAATCAGGAAATTCTGGACTGCTTGAGGCTGTGCAACCGCAGTTCCTTCAACGGAGGGCGCAATATATCCCGTAACAGAAAGGCCAAGATTCAGAATGCCGGTCGCCATGCCTGCGCAAACTGTAATAATGATACTGTAAACAGAAGAAGAAAAACCGTCACAGCGGTATCCCGAATTCCATTCCACATGGTCCAGAGCATCTGCCAGCATGGACAATGTCACATAGGTAATCGGTAAAGTTCCGATGGAACGAACTGTCAGCGCAACAAGAGCCATCGGCAGGCTTCGGGCACCGATGATGCCAAGCAAACCGCCGATTACCGCTATAACGCTGCCTGTTACATAGACTTTCTGCTTCCCGATTCTGGAAACAAGCGGCCACAATACCAAAACCCCGGGTCCCAGCATAGCCTGACCAATGATATTCAGCATACTCAATGTATACCCATCGTTGTATGTTCCAAGAACCCAATTGCTGTAGTATACCATGGATGTGACGGAAAGGTTATTATACAGATTATAAATAATAAGTACCAAAATGATCATGATCCAGTATTTGCTGGAAAGACAGCCTCTGATCTGATCTTTCAGAGATATGACTTCCTCTGCAGCACTGTTTTTCTCAGCCTTTTCTCCCTCTTCCGTAATACGCTCTCTGCTGAAATAATATTGAAGCAGCGTTCCCGGAACGGCAAGCACCGCTATGACCGCCATCACGATGATCCACTTCGTCTGGTCTACTCCCATCACCGGTAAGATAAGAGACGGAAAAATGACGGATATAATCAGGCCCGGAATCATGTTAATTCCGATAGAAGACGCCATGGCAATCTTGTCACGCGCTTTGTTATCCCTGGTGCTGAGAGCGATCATACACACATTGCTCAGATTATACATGGTATAGGAAACGGCGAAGAACAGATTGTAGGAGCAGATAACCCACAGCGCAGTGACCAGCCAGCTCCCATGCGGCACGGCAAAAAGCAGAATTGCTGTTATCGCCATTGCCGGCCCGGAAATCAGTACCCAGGGGCGTGCCTTGCCGCTTGCGGTCTTTGTATTATCCACGATGCGTCCCATAATAATATTCGTGAAGGCATCGACAATCTTTGACAGGATCGGCATCAGAGTAAGAAACAGACCGCCGGCAAGCGCATTCAGTCCCAGAACATCTGTATAAAATACATTAAGATAAGTCTGGCCTACTGCCGCATACAGTGTAGCCACCAGGGCCGGCCCAATACAATATCCCAGCCATCTCTCCGAATTTTTAACTTCGTCCGTTTTCACACGGGTACCGAAAACCGGTTTCTCAAAACCTTTCAAATACAATGTTTTCATAAGGAATCCTTTCGCTCAATCACATGAAATATGGCTTTTTTGCTGTTATTTATCTTTTTGATCATTACTCACTGAGATAATCAATCAGATACTCTCTCATATATGGTGTCCACCAGTCACGATAGCCGGCCTTTGTGGGATGAATGCCATCCAGCATATACAGCTCACGATCAGCACTGGTAATGTTATTAAATGCTTCATCATCCCACATGTCGATCACCCCAATATTCCATTTATCCTGAATCTGCAGCAGCAATTCCACCATCTCATCATAGGCATCCGAATCATACTTTGAGCCAGTGTAGAAGATCACCGGGCAAGTCCATGTATCTGAGGCATAAGAAATGATATACTCAATCGCTCCGGCAATTGTAGACGTATCGAAATCTTCCCTGTCAAAGCTGTCAGACACCTCTCCCACAGGAAGACCCTTCGTGGCATCATTCGTGGAGAGCTGGCAGATAAAAGCATCTGCCTGAATTGTCGTATCAATCGTTTCCATGCGCGGAATATATGATGTATCCCCATTGTCCACCAGGGTCGTGCCGCCGACAGCCTCTTCCACCGGGATTATGCCATCCTGCGCCTCAAGATACTGCACAAAGGATGTTCCACAGGCACCATACCCTTCTGTGACGGAGCTCCCCAGGAAAATAATGGTCTTTCCCTGCAGCGGACTGTCCGCATGGACCTCTGCATTTTCCGGCGCATATTCCGTTTTGTTGCCAGGTTTTGTTCCCAGATACACGGTCAGCACTTTACTGCCAAAAATCCTGTAGGCGACGTAGCCTCCCGCACCGACCACCACAACCAGAATCAGCAGCACGCTGATCACGATCTTTAAGACCTTGTGCTTCTTTTTCTTTTCATTCGCTGCCATTGTAAATCT
>JAJQCU010000329.1:2453-3296 GCA_021202575.1 Lachnospiraceae bacterium | reverse complement strand
TCCCCGGTCTGCCCCAGGGCCTCCAGAATATCCATAGCCGTCATATCGCCCATCCCTCCTTTTGCAGATACGCCGCCAGCTTTTTGCGGGTGCGGGATAAAATCACCGGCACATGATTTTCCCTCAGATGATAACGCGCCGCCACCTCTTTTGCGGAGTACATATAAAAATATCTCTGCAAAAAAATATTCCTCTCCCGCTCCGGCAGAGTATGTAAAAACCGATTGATGGTCTCCGCCAGCTCCTTCGCCTGAACCTCGCCCTCCACATCCTTCGTCTCCGCCACACACTCGGCAAGCTCCTCCAGCGCCAGAGAAAGCTCCCCGCCGCCCCGCTTTCCGGCATGTTTATTTTTCCAGACGTCCAGCGAAAGATTTCTGGTGATCTTCCCCAGAAAAAGGCGCAGATAGCCGGGCTTCTGAGGAGGCATGGAATTCCAGGCCCTCAGCCAGGTGTCGTTGACGCACTCCTCCGAATCCTCTTTATTTTCCAGTATATTGTAGGCGATCGTATGGCAGTAGGGGCCGTATTTTAAGTCCGTCTCCCGGATCGCCCGCTCATTTCTGTCCCAGTACAGTCCGATAATCGCAATATCCTCCATCCGTAGTACCTCCCTCTCTATATGACGCAAAAAAGCCCGAATTATTTCAGGCTTTCTTTCTTAATTTTTTTCACTCGTGGATACTCCTTAGAGCATCCGGCCACACAGGCGGCAGTTTTCTCTGTAAGGAGCTGTCACGAAATAAAATGTCCTTATTGTGCAGGATGGGGATATTTGTTTGCGTCACGTTCCTAAAAGGGGCCGCGATAAGGCGACCCCTGTGTCGCTCATAAAAGGCAGGC
>JAJQCU010000329.1:0-2443 GCA_021202575.1 Lachnospiraceae bacterium | reverse complement strand
TGACGGTAGCGGTGTTAACGGTGCGGAGGGTGGGCGCGACTTCCTTGAAGTTCGGGTAGGTCTTGGCCGCCTCGTTGATCATCTTCTTGTAGCCGTCCAGATTCAGCTCCTTTAAGTTGGCGTCGTTGCCCTCGATCTCGAAGCCCAGGCAGGCGGTGAAGTCTTCCTCGTTGCCGATCATGACGTCAACATACTTCGCAACCTCTTTATTCACCTCCTGTGCCTTGGCCTGTCCGCCGATGGCGCTCCACATGGAAGGACGATAGTTCAGGTCATAGGATACCACGGTGCCGTACTTCTTCGCGGTCTTAATCGCCGCGATAACGGTCTCGCAGGCCTCCTCGGAGATAGCCGCATAGATGCCGCCGGTATGTAACCAGCGAACGCCCAGCTCGCCAAAGATATAATCAAAATCGAAATCAGCCGGAGTCGCCTTGGAAATGGCGGTGTTCGCTCTGTCGGAGCAGCCTACCGCGCCGCGAATACCAAAGCCGCGCTCCGTAAAGTTCAGGCCATTACGGCAGGTACGGCCAATGCCGTCTGTGGGCATCCACTTAATCAGGGCAGTGTCAACGCCGCCCTGGCAGATAAAGTCCTCAATCAGTCTGCCGACCTCATTGTCAGCGAAGGCAGTGATCGTAGCCGTCCTCATGCCAAAGCACTTGCGCAGGCCGCGGACTACGTTGTACTCTCCGCCACCCTCCCACAGTTTGAATTCTCTGGCTGTGCGGATTCTGCCCTCACCCGGGTCCAGGCGCAGCATAATCTCACCGAGAGATACCGCGTCATACTTGCATTCACTTGCCGGTCTTAAATTTAAGTCCATTCTATACCTCCATCTTGCGGTCTCCTTCAAAGGACCGTCATATTATTGGGTGCCGCCGCGGGCAATGTCATGGGCACAGCCCGTCCGCCGCATCACAGTATCAATATTGTAACATGATATGAGGTATTTCAGCAAGGTTTTTGGACAATTTTTCTATATTTATTTTCATCAGATCTTTTCAGCCCCCTCAGGGACTCCTTCCTCTCGGGCGGAATCCGCCGGCTCTCGCAGGCCTTCTGAATGGTTTTATTGTGTGTCCAGACAGGCAGACGGCGCTCCGTAAGATATGGCAGGGCCGCTTCATACTGTTTGGCCAGCGCGGTGGCAAAGTACCAGGCGACCATCATATTGACATAATATTCCTCCGAGCGCACCGCCGCTGCCATTTCCAGATATTCCGCGGAAAAATCCTCATCCAGAAACAGGCGCATCAGCATGCCGATTCCAAAGCGGACGGTATAGGTTTTGCCGCTCTCCACCCATTCCTTTATAAAGGGAAGAAGCTCTCTTTTGCGGCGCTTAAATACGGCCGGGCAAGCCTGATCGCAAGTGGCCCAGTTATTCACATAGGGCAAAAAGGCCTGCACCTGAGCCAGGCACTTCTCAAAATCCGGCGTCCGCTCCACTATGAAAAAATGCAGATTATTTTCCTCAAAATATGAATGAGGCAGATCCGTCAGGAAATCTTCAATCTCCTCCCGCCCCGCCAGCTCCTTCGCGTACCGGCGCAGCGCCGGCGTGCGGACGCCGATGATGTTTTCCTTATCCACAGTGGGAATCAGCGCGCTCTGGAAATCTCTGTATTCTGTGTCCCGCATTGTAAATAAACGGGTGCGGATTTCGTTTGATATGTCGTTCATGTAAATAAGCGCTCCTTTATAATCATTATAATGTGCTTACCCGGGGAGCCGAAGGGGTGTTACGTCAGTCGCCGGACTTTCACGAAAGAAAGGGGGGGCTGGTGCCAATGGTTACATACTCAGAACTGTTCCAATTTGTAATTATACTTTGCGCCGTTATAACTCTTGTTATTTTCATTATACGCAAAAAAGTAGTGCCCTTGTCCCGGTAAGATAAGACACTACTTTTCATTACACAATCATTTTGTCGGCGGCTGGTGCGCCCCAGCTTTCGGCTCTCTTGTCAGGCACACTATAAAACAAAGGTGGAAAAAAGCAATAAAAATTTTCTTATATAAATAAGCTTTTTTAGATGTTGTTTATGGTAATATGCTTACCGCGGCTACAGGCGTCCTGTAGTTGTAATTGGAAATCTTAATGCCGGTCTTCTCATCGCTGGCGTGTACAATCTGTCCGTTGCCGATATAGATCGCCACATGGCTGATGCTGCTGGAGCTGCTGCCGTAGAAAAGCAGGTCGCCGGGCTGTATATCGGAAACTGAGATGGATGTCCCGCACTTGGACTGGGAGGCGGATGAATGCGGCAGGCTGTATCCGTAATTCGCGTAAACGCTGAGCACAAAGCCCGAGCAGTCCGCGCCCTTCGTCAGGCTGGTGCCGCCCCAGACGTAGGGATTTCCCACAAACTGCAGAGCATATTCCACCAAGGCGACTCTCACATCGGAGACCCCGCTGCCATACTGCAGCTCACTTAAGG
>JAJQCU010000299.1 GCA_021202575.1 Lachnospiraceae bacterium | reverse complement strand
CCTGGGAGGATGGGCCGCAGGAGAATGAAAACGGGCGGGGGCTGCATATTGACCCGGGTACGGCCTTTGGTACCGGGATGCACGAGACCACCCAGCTGTGTATTCGCCAGCTGCGCAAATATGTTACCCCACAGACGGAGCTTCTGGACGTGGGCACAGGCAGCGGGATTCTGTCCATTTTATCGCTGATGTTCGGGGCAAAGCACGCGGTGGGCACGGACCTGGATCCCTGCGCGGTGGAGGCGGTGGCGCAAAACTGCCGTGACAATCAGATTGCACCGGAGCGGTTTGAGATGTTCATCGGCAATATCATCTCGGAGAAGGAGGTACAGGACCGGGTGGGTTACGGCTGCTACGACATTGTGGTGGCCAATATCCTGGCGGATGTGCTGGTGCCACTGACCCCGGTCATTTTGAGGCAGCTGAAAACAGGCGGCTATTATATCACCTCCGGGATCATTGACGACAAGGAACAGACGGTGGTGGATGCCGTGAAAGCTGCCGGACTGACGGTGGTGGAGGTGACGCGGCAGGGTGAGTGGGTCAGCGTGACAGCGAGGAAGGATTTCTGACGAAAAGGTTTCCGGCTTGCGGGAATTGGCTCTTATAAACGGTGCGGATGCAGAGGCCGGTTTCGCGGGACAGCGGGGAACAGAGACAGAGGATGAGGAATGTACCAGTTTTTTGCAGACAGCTCACAGATTTCAGACGGACACGCGACCATCACAGGCAGTGATTATAACCATATGAAAAATGTGCTTCGTTTGAAGCCGGGAGAAAAATTCTATGTGGCCCTTGAGGAAGAAAACCCCCGGAAATATATCTGCACAGTGGAAAATTATATGGAGCAGGCCGCGTATTGCCTGATCACTTCAGAGGAGACGGAAAGCCATGAGCTCCCCTGCGCGATTACGCTTTATCAGGGTCTGCCCAAGGCGGATAAGCTGGAATGGATTATCCAGAAGGCAGTGGAGCTGGGGGTGAGCCGTATCGTGCCGGTGGCAATGGAACGGTCTGTAGTAAAGCTGGACGTCGGAAAGGTGGACGCAAAGCTTGTCCGCTGGCAGAATATCGCCCAGGCGGCGGCAAAGCAGAGCAAGCGGGACAGGATTCCCGAAGTGGGACGGCCGCTTGCCTTTCGGGAGGCGCTGATCCAGGCGGAGAAAGACCATGTGAGGCTTCTTCCCTACGAAAACGCCAGAGGAATGGCTGCCACGAGAGAGCTTTTGAGCGCCATCCGGCCGGGAGAAGATGTGGCGGTTTTCATCGGCCCGGAGGGCGGTTTCTCCCAAAAGGAAGTGGACATGGCGCTGGAAGCCGGATTTGCGCCGGTCACGCTGGGACAGAGAATCCTGCGCACGGAGACGGCGGCGGTGGCGGTGCTGGCGATGCTTTCGTATGAGCTGGAGGCATGAGCGAAGCGCAAAGTTGTACATAATCCCCTGAACGGAATGTGGAGAGGCATACACTGATGAGCAGTTTCCTTGCAGTGGAGATGAGTGAAGGGGTAATGAGCAAAACAGTTTATACATTCCCATGAGAGCATTTTGAAGCATATTATACAGTATATTAATCCGGAGCGAGAAAAAGACATGGAAGTTTATCTGGACAATTCCGCTACCACCGCCTGCTTTCCCCAGGTGGCGGAGCTGATGACGCATATCATGTGTGAGGAATATGGCAATCCCTCCAGCATGCACCAAAAGGGCCTTCACGCGGAGCACTATATCAAAGAAGCGAAGGATACCCTTGCCAGAATACTGAAGGTACAGCCGAAGGAAATCTATTTTACCTCCGGCGGGACGGAGAGCGACAATCTGGCGCTGATCGGCTGTGTCTCGGCCAACAGCAGGAGCGGCAGGCACATCATCACCACGAAGATCGAACATCCGGCTATACTGGAAACCTGCGCCTATCTGGAAAAGCAGGGAATCGAGGTCACCTATCTGCCGGTGGATTCTCACGGCGTGGTTCAGCTGGACGCTCTGAGAAAAGCCGTCCGTCCGGACACCATCCTTGTGTCCGTCATGCACACCAACAACGAGATCGGCTCGCTTGAGCCCATTGCGGAAATCGGACAGATTATAAAGGAAAAAAATCCCCGCTGTCTGTTCCATGTGGACGCGGTGCAGGGCTTTGGCAAAGCCAGAATTTATCCGAAAAAAATGCGCATTGACCTGCTCAGTGTCAGCGCCCACAAGATTCACGGGCCCAAGGGCGTGGGCATGCTCTATATTGACGAAAAGGTCAGGATCGTTCCCATTATTTTTGGCGGAGGGCAGCAGAAAAACATGCGCTCCGGTACAGAAAATGTGCCTGGAATCGCCGGGATGGCTCTGGCGGCGAAGCTGCTCTACGACCACCTGGATGAGGAGGTGACGGCCCTCTATGAGCTGCGGCAATATTTCACGGAGGAGCTGGTGAAGATTCCGGATACCCAGGTCAACGGCTGTGTGGGCGGCGGGAGCGCGCCGCATGTGGTCAGCTATTCTGTCAGGGGCGTGCGCAGCGAGGTGCTGCTCCACGCGTTAGAGGACAAGGGCATTTATGTTTCCGCCGGCAGTGCCTGTGCCTCCAACCATCCTCAGACTTCCAAAACCCTGATGGCCATCGGACTGGATAAGTCTTTGTGGGATTCCACCATCCGTTTCAGTATGTCAGTGATGACTACGAGGGAGGAAATTGACTATACGCTGAGTGTGCTGAGGGAGCTGATTCCGATGCTGAGAAGATATACAAGGCGGTGAGGGGTTATAGATTATGGCCGTTTAAAATGTCGGGAAACAACTCAGGGGAAAGTGAAATATATGTTTCGCTTCCCCTGAGTTATTTTACAGAGCTGACATGGCAGGAAACGGAAAATCTGAGGATCAGCCGAAGGATTTGCCCTTTGATAAAAAATCTGAATGACAAATGCTGATGAACTTGCTATAATAGCTTCTGTGATGTCAGCAAAGCGGGTATGGCGGCCAATCAGACCTGTCCGCTGACGTTATCATATTTTAAAGAAAATGACGGAAGCCGTCAAATAAGGGAACGCTTCCGTTTGGGTCTGTGAAAAAGATATGTTTTCTTCTTTTTTGAGATAGTACGGTGATATCGGCGTCTCGGGCAAGAACCGCTACAGGTTCGAGGACGCCCTGATTCAGCAGATCAAATATGCCCTGAAAAAATGTGAGGGATCTTTTATTGTCAGCAAAAACTCCGGCCGGATTTATGTGGAGGCGGAGACAGAGTTTGACTTTGACGAGGCAGTGGAGCGTTTACAGAGAGTGTTCGGCATCACCGCCATCTGCCCGGT
>JAJQCU010000353.1 GCA_021202575.1 Lachnospiraceae bacterium | reverse complement strand
GTACTTACTATCACAGGCTCAGGCATACGGGGGCGCTGCGCCATCTGCTGGTGAGGAAAGCCCGCGCCACAGGGGAAATCCTGGTGGCGTTGGTCGTAAGCAAAGAGCTGCCGGCGGATTCGGGGATTGTGGCTGATTACCGGGACATGCTGCTCTCCCTGCCGCTTAATGGTTCCGTTCAGGGAATTCTGCATATCCGCAACGATTCGGTGGCTGACACGGTGCAAAGCGATGAGACCACGGTTCTTTTTGGCCGGGATTTTATTTATGAGAAGCTGCTGGGCCTCACCTTTAAAATCTCCGCTTTTTCTTTTTTTCAGACCAACTCCCAGGGAGCGGAGGTGCTTTATTCCACGGTGCGCCGCTACATCTCAGAATCCGGCGGCGGAACCGGTACTGTTTTTGACCTGTACAGCGGAACCGGCACCATCGCACAGCTGATGGCCCCCGCGGCAGAACGGGTCATCGGCGTGGAGATCGTGGAGGAGGCGGTGGAGGCGGCGAGGGAGAACGCCGCCTTAAACGGCCTGGGCAACTGCACCTTTCTGGCAGGAGATGTGCTGAAGGTCCTGGATACCATTCCTGAGAAACCGGATCTGATCATTCTGGATCCGCCCCGGGACGGCGTCCACCCGAAGGCCCTTCAGAAAATCCTTGCTTACGGCGTGGAGAATATCATTTATATTTCCTGCAAGCCCACCAGCCTGGCCCGGGATCTGGAAATTTGCCTGGCCGCAGGGTATGAGGCGGAGCGGGGGTGCTGCACGGATCAGTTCTCCTGGACCGGGAATGTGGAAACGGTTGTCCTTTTGTCCCAACGCAAGCGAAGCGCAGCTTGAGGTTAGTGACACAGTTTGCAAAGCAGGCATGTGCCCACTTAGCGAAAGCAACCACACAATCAAGTACGCCCCTACTGTGAATTCCATTACCTCCATGAAAGTGTTCTGGTACAATAGCGGAAGGTACTTAAGGAGCTGCCGTTGTTTCGCAGCAGTTCCTCAGGTACAGACGCACAATACCGGCGGGCCGGATGCCAACGCGGCCCGGGAACACAGGAGGAAAACACATGGGACGTTTAAAGGATTTAAGAAGCAACAGAGGACTGACGCAGGAGAGGCTTGCCGAGGAGATCGGAACCTCTCAGCAGACAATCAGCAGGATTGAGGCCAAGGGAGACCTGATCCCGGTCGATCTTTTGGTGAAGCTTTCCAGATACTATAATGTTTCTGTAGATTATCTGCTGGGGCTGAGCGAGGAAAAGTACAATCAGGCCAGCAGGGACAGAATGTCGGTGTATATGGAAAAATACGATGAGGAATTCACAAAATATGACGCCCTCGCGCCGGAATATCAGGAGATTGTCAAATCGGTGATCAGGACGATCTCTGACGTTCAGGAAAAACAGGCGAAGCGAAATAAGGAAGTATGATATGCAAAAAAGGGGATTGAGCGGGGCGGCGCTGAAATGGATCGCTGTCCTATGTATGGCCATTGACCATACCGGCGCTACGGTAGCGCTGCAGCATTTTTATCGTATGGCCGCGGTCGGTACATATACTCAGTATTACACTGCTTATACGGTTTACTATGTCATGCGCTGCATCGGCCGCTTCTCTTTCCCGGTGTACTGTTTTCTGCTGGTGGAGGGCTTTTTCCATACCAGAAGCCGGGGAAAATATCTGCGAAATCTGGCGGTTTTTGCGCTTGTCTCCGAGATTCCCTTTGATCTGGCGTTTTACGATACGGTTTTTGAGACCAGTCATCAGAATGTGTTCCTGACGCTGGCCATCGGCCTGGCGGCGCTCTGGCTGGCGGAGCTTGTGTGGGACAGAGTGAAGGAACGCACAGGACGGGCGGGAAAGACGGCCTCCCCGGCGGAGCGCCTGTCTGTGACTGAAAACGCTTCTGAGGCAGGGAAGGCGAATATGGCAGGGACTTCCCCATTGTCGGCAAGCTTATTGACGAGGGACTTTGCGCTGCGCGCGGTGGTCGGCCTGGCGGCGGTGATACCGGCCGCGGCGCTGGCGCAGATACTGAATACGGATTACGGCGGCTGGGGCGTTGCCGTTATTTACATATTTTATCTGCTTCATGATTGGAAAACGCTGGCTGCTGTGGCTGGCGTAGTGGCCCTGACCATCATGCAGTCGATTGAAATATTCGGATTCCCCGGTATTTTCTGCATCAATGCTTATAACGGAACCCGGGGCAGACAGATGAAATATTTCTTTTATGTTTTTTATCCGGTTCACCTGCTGCTTCTGTACGGACTGTGTCGGGCGCTGGGATATTATTAATGAAGAGAAGCCTTCAGGCCGGAAAAGAGCTCCATTTCCGACACTGGCGGCAGCTGGAAGGATATTGTAAAATTTAAATCAGAAGGAGGGTGCGCCATGAGCCGCGCGGATCATATTTTTATCAATATGTGCCGGGATATTCTGGAAAACGGAACCGACACGAGGGGGGAAAGGGTTCGTCCTCACTGGGAGGACGGCACACCGGCCTATACGATCAAGAAATTCGGCGTGGTCAACCGCTATGATTTAAGTGAGGAATTTCCCATTCTGACGCTGCGCAGGACGGCTCTGAAATCCTGCACGGACGAGCTTTTGTGGATCTGGCAGCAGAAATCCAATAATATCCATGACCTGCACTCCCACATCTGGGATGAGTGGGCCGATGAGGACGGCTCCATCGGCAAGGCCTACGGCTATCAGATGGGCGTGAAGCACCAGTATAAGGAAGGCATGATGGACCAGGTGGACCGGGTGATTTATGACCTGAAAAATAACCCCTTCAGCCGCCGGATCATGACCAATATTTACGTTCATCAGGATCTTCACGAGATGAACCTCTATCCCTGCGCTTATTCCATGACCTTCAACGTGCCCCAGAAGCCGGGGCATGGGAAGCTGACCCTGAACGCCATTTTAAATCAGCGCTCCAACGACGTGCTGACGGCCAACAGCTGGAATGTGGTGCAGTACGCGGTGCTGGTCCACATGCTGGCCCAGGTCTGTGATATGGAGGCGGGCGAGCTGGTGCATGTGATTGCGGACGCCCATATTTATGACCGCCATGTGCCGCTGGTTGAGGAGCTGATTTCCAGGGAGCCCCTGCCGGCGCCGAAGTTCTGGCTGAACCCGGAGATTCACGATTTTTATCAGTTTACCAGAGACGACGTGAAGCTGGAGGGGTACGAGACCCATCCGCAGATTAGGGATATCCCGGTGGCCATTTAGGAACCGTCGCGAAATAATATGCCCATCTTGCACTGGCTAATACGCGAATCACAGCCTCTA
>JAJQCU010000228.1 GCA_021202575.1 Lachnospiraceae bacterium | reverse complement strand
GGGTTATGATATCCTCGCTCTCCAGCACCCCGTACAATAATTCCACCTGAACGCCGTTTACAGAATCCTTCAGCAAAACAGAGAGCGTCTGCGCTTCCTCCTCATCGGCAAACACCGCGGGGAGTCCCCGCAGCGCGTATTTGCCTTTTTTTATTTCATGAGAATAATACCGCAGATCGACACACTCCGTGCCGTCGCCGTTCTCTATATCCAGCGCCGCCGCCCGGTAGTCCCCCACCCCCAGAGTCGGATATTCCAGCGGGAGGACATCCAGGGAATATGTCCGATCATTGCCCGCGTCCCCCGGATTCCCGGAAAAAGACCTGTCAAAAAAAGGCAGCAGATAATCCAGGTTCCCGGACACTTTTTTCCCATAATATAAATGGAGCAGCTCGCCGCGGCTGTCCGCCTTCATCTGATAAGTGGTGTGTAAAGTCTCTAATGTAAAAATCCGTTCTTTTTCCTGATAAATAATTGCCATCGTTTCAAAATCCTTTTGAATACTGTTTCAATCCCGTCCACCCCGGGACGCTTCCTGTAAAACACTGTTCATCTATCCGTTTATTTCACCGCGCCATTGACCACGCCGTTCAGTATCTGCTTCTGGCAGATCAGATAGAAAATCAGTATCGGAATCAGCGCCAGCAGATAGGAGGCGAAGGCCAGGTTATAATTGGTTCCAAACTGCGACTGGAAATTTAACTGCGCTAACGGCAGGGTATTTTCATCCGAGCCCGCCATAATCACCAGAGGCGTCATCACGTCATTCCAGACCGACAATGCCGTCAGCACGGCGACCGTGGCGTGCATGGGCCGCATAATCGGGAAAATAATCGTCCAGTAGGTCCGCCAGGTGGAAGCCCCGTCCACCCTGGCCGCCTCCTCCAGCGCGATGGGGATGTTCACCAGATAGCCCGAGTACAGCATGATGTTCATGGGCATGTAAAACACTACATACAAAATCACCACACCCACCCAGTTGTCCAGCCCCATCTCCGCCGTCTGCTTGGCCAGGGGCATCATCAGAATGGCGAAGGGAACGAACATGCCGCTGACGATGAAAAGATAGACAAAATTATAAAATTTAGAGCCCTTTTTACTTCTGCCCAGGGCGTAGCCCATCAGGGAGTGCAGGATCACTGCCAGAACCACCGTGGACACCGTAATTTTCAGGCTGTTAAAGAGCGAATGCCAGAAATCCGTGATTTCCATGGCCTCCCTGAAATTCTGCAGACTCCAGGAGGATGGCAAGGACAGAATGCCGCTGATGGTATTGGTCATTTCCGAGGGCTGCTTGAAGGCAATGACCACGGTCATATATAATGGAAAAATAATGGTGGAAAGTCCCAGAATCAGAACCGTCATGGCTCCCCAGTTGCTTTTTTTCCTGATTTTCATGATAACTGCACATCCTTACCTGAAGTGATCCGCATCCGGTTCACAGACTGGATTTTCATTACAGCTGCTCCTCCTTGGGCGAGCTGATTTTTAACTCAATGTCATCATGAGTCGTGTTAAACTCCTCCTCCAGCGCCTCAAAGTAGTCCGCCGCCTCCGGCTTATACTGCACGATCTCAATCACGGTTTTGCCGCTGTCCGCACTGCTGCCACAGCCTGTGAGAAAGACCCCTGCCAACACAGCTGACACGGCCGCAAGCCCCAGGGATAACCCTGCGCGCTTTCCGCTCTCTGGTTTCATAGCATTTCTCCTTTATTTTTTTATTTCCCGGGATTCAACATGTTTGATAAATGCATTGTAACATATCATTATGCTTACGATGAATGGCTTGATTTCGGTTGTTTTATGGATTTTTGCCGCTTTTTGTTTCTATACTTGAAGTCATGACGCATTTTGGTATATACTGGTTGAGAACGGCATCGCCTTTCGAGTGGGCATGGCGTAAATTGCATTAATCCTTTTGGAGGTACCCCGTGAGCGACCTTGTTTTTTCCGTCTTTCCAAGTGAAAATTTCGTGGACCTGGGCCTGTACCAGTTTGGCAGAGAGCAGTGCGCCCCCTCCCACTCCTTCGGCCCGGCCGCCAGAAACCATTATCTCTTCCACTACTGCCTCTCCGGCACCGGCACCCTCTACGCTGACAACTCCAGAGGCGAGACCGGCACCTACCAGGTCCGCAGCGGCCAGGGCTTTATGCTCTTCCCCGGCCAGATCTGCACCTACGTCGCTGACCGCAGGCTTCCCTGGGAATACGCCTGGCTGGAATTTGACGGTCTGCGTGCCAAGGAGACGGTGGAGCTTGCCGGCTTAAGTCCGGACAACCCCGTCTATAAGGTGCGCAGCAAGGATATCGCCGAGGCCATGAAATCTGAGATGCTCTACATCATCGACCACCGGGAGGAATCCCCCTTCCACCTGATCGGCCATCTCTACCTTTTCATCGACAGCTTTATGCGCTCCTCCGGCTCCATGCGGATCAGCCAGGGCAGCACTCTCAGGGATTTCTATGTCAAGGAGGCCTTCACCTACATAGAGCAGAATTTTCAGAATGATATTACTGTGGAAGACATTGCCGCGGTCTGCGGCCTGAACAGAAGTTATTTCGGAAAAATATTCCATGAAGCCACGGGCAAATCCCCGCAGCAATTTCTCATCTCCTATCGCATGACCAAGGCGGCGGAGCTGTTAAAGCTGACAGACATGTCCGTGGCGGACACAGGAAATGCGGTCGGCTATCCAAACCAGCTGCATTTTTCCAGAGCGTTTAAATCTGCGTATGGGGTATCCCCCAGGGAGTGGAGGAGTGAGAATCGGGCGAGACGGGGGTGAAAACGGCCTGACCTACTATTGATTTTCATCAGAAGTAAGCGAAAAGAAAATAAAGATTCCAGAAAATTCAGGCGTCATTTTAGTCATGTACAAATTAGTAAATCGTAATTGACTATATTTATAAAAAGTGATATATTATCCTTATCATAAGCTGGAGGCAAGGTATGTTTATTGGCAGAGAACGAGAGCTGGAGGCTCTGAATCGATTATATCAGTCCGAAAAGTTCGAATTCGCAGTGATTTATGGCCGACGCCGTGTAGGGAACCCCGCACTGATTAACCAGTTTAGCTTAGATATAAAAGCCAGGTATTTAAGGGGCGGGGAGCGCCCTGCCAGACAAGATCTGGAAAATTTCAGCAAAAGCATCCTGGAATACAGCGTAAATGATCAGCTCGAAACTTCATTTGCCTCTTTCCAGGCTGCTCTTGAGTACGTATTCCGGCTGGCTGAGAAAGAACGGCTGATTCTGGTGATTGATGAATTCCCCTATGTGGCGCAGGCCTCCAAAAGCCTCGCGT
>JAJQCU010000143.1:3012-3311 GCA_021202575.1 Lachnospiraceae bacterium | reverse complement strand
TCATAAAACATGGGGAGCTGATGACCGGAGCGGGACTCACCATATCCTATGTGAATCAGGATACTTCTTTTCTGCGCGGCGGCCTCCGCGATTTTTGCCGGGAAAGAAGTCTGGATGAGAGCTTGTTCTATGCTTTGCTGCGACAGCTGGATATGGAGCGCGTGCAGTTTTCTAAAAGCATGGAGGACTTTTCGGAGGGACAGAAGAAAAAAGTGCTGATTGCAGCGAGCCTGCTGACGTCGGCTCATCTGTACATTTGGGATGAGCCGCTGAATTACATTGATGTATTTTCACGGATG
>JAJQCU010000143.1:0-3002 GCA_021202575.1 Lachnospiraceae bacterium | reverse complement strand
TGTAAAAGCAGTGTAATGACGCGGGAAATGGCAATACACCCCGTCGCACATCCGCACAAAATGTCGGGAAATCAAAATTCCACCGCGATAAAATGTATATCAGAAGTCTGCTGGCGGATTGGAGGGTTTCAAACAAATGATGAAGACATTTTTTGCGCATCTGAGGGGTAACATCTGTATCTTTTTTGTGACGCTGCTGGTGGGAATCTGGTATTCGGCAAATTCGGTGCTGATCCCGGTCCTGGCGGGAGAGCTGATTACAGCGGTGGTGAACGACCTGTCCTCCGCGGCGGGGATTATACTGCTTTACCTTGGGATCTATCTGGTGCAGCTGATTTTGTGCCAAGTGGACACTTTTATGGCGGGAAAATTTAAAATCCGGCAGAGGGTGACGATGAGGGACAGAGCGTATGAAGCGTATTCCGGCGGGAAGAGTGCTGTAAGCCGGGAGGAAACGGCATCTTTTGTATCCTTTTTAAATAATGACCTTCCCGCTGTGGTGGAGCAGTATTTTGCGGGCACCATTGATATTACCAAATGCGTGTGCCTGATTTTATTTTCCGCGGTATCGATTTTATCCATTCACTGGGTTCTGGCGCTGGAGATTTTTCTTTTCAGCGTTATGATTGTCTGTTTTCCCTCTTTGCTGAAGGGAAGAGGAAACAGGGCAAGAAAGGCTGTGTCGGAGGCCATGTCCTGGTATAATGCGCGGCTGCAGTCTTTTCTGGGAGGGCTGCCGGTTTTAAAATCCTACGGATATCGAAGCCGAAGCGCGGCGTTTATGAACCGGTCAAATCAGAAAATTGCCGTAAGGGAGTCAAGGCAGCTCCAATGTCAGATTGCCGTATACGGAACCAGTGCTTTTCTGCAACTTTTCAAGGACGGGCTGCTGCTGATCACCAGTGTCCTGCTGGTGGCGAGGGGAGAAATTGCCATCGGGAGCCTGGTGACAGTCCTGCAGCTTGCCAGCCTGCTGGCGGCGCCGGTCGAGGTGCTGGCGTATCTGCGCCATGCCCGTAACGAGGTGGGATCGCTGCTGAAAAGATATGAGGAAATTTTGGAGGGGGATGGTCAGAAAAACGCTGGAATTGCAGTAACGGATGGTGAAAAGCAGGGGAACCGTTTCATGTCCGGGGATCAAAAGCATGGGAAAAAGGAAGAAACGCCGTTTTTTGGAGCAGGACATAGTGAGGGTGACAAAGACATTGACGAGGAGTTTCATGAGCTTCGTGTAAAAGATTTGTCATATATTGTGAACGGTATTTCCATTCTGAAAAATATAAATCACACCTTTCGGGCGGGGGAAAAATACCTGATTACCGGAGAAAATGGGAGCGGAAAAACCACGCTGGTGAGATTCCTTTCCCGCACGCTTGAACAGCCGACGGCAGGAGAGACGTATGAGGACGACGGAGACGGCACGACATTTCATGACAGCTCAGACTGGCCGGTGGGTGATGATAACAAAAGCGGGACGGCATTTCATAATAAGCGGGGCGGAGCGATATTTTACAATGAAACAGCTGCTGACAAAATGCCGGATTCTGTGTATTATAAACATATATGTCCGGTGTTTCAGGAGCCGTATTTATTCTGCATGACATTTCGGGAAAATATTCTGCTGGGAAGGGATATCCCGGAGACGGTTTACCGGGAGGTCACAGAGCGCCTGAAGCTGGACTATCTGCTAAGGCGTTATGAAGGTCAGGAAATCTCACCGGAAATCGTGGAGCAGCTTTCCGGAGGCGAAAAGCAGCGCGTTGCGCTGGCCAGAGCCATGGTGGGAAGGCCGGATTTGTATCTTTCCTATGAGGTGACCTCCGCCCTGGATGAAAAAAACGCGGAAAATGTGGAGCGTATTCTTCTGGAGGAAGACGCGATGGTGATTATGATTTCGCATAAGCCCTCGGGCAGACTCATGGAGCGGTATACGGAGCATTTGGTTATGGAGGAAGGGCGTCTGATGAAATGCCAGGCAGACATCTGATAAGAAAAACAGATGCCAATAGAAATGCAGAGGACAGGTAAAAAGGGTGGAACAAAGGTGTTGTAAGACGGTCACGCGATGGACGCGGAGAATGGAGGCAAACGATGGACTGGATCACGGGAATGCAGTCGGCCATTGATTATATAGAAGATCACATCACGGAGGAGCTGGACTACGACTCCATCGCCGCCAGGGGCTTTTCCTCCAGTTATCATTTTCAGCGGATATTCAGCCTTTTGTGCGGCATGACTTTGGGAGAATATATCCGCAATCGGCGTCTTTCCCTGGCGGGAGCTGAGCTTGCCGCGGGCAAAATCAAAGTGATCGATGCCGCTCTGAAATACGGGTATGAAAGTCCGGACAGCTTTGCGAAGGCATTTCATAAATTTCACGGGATTTCGCCCTCAGCGGCCAGAATGAACGGGAGCAGTTTAAAATCCTTCTCCCGACTGACTCTGAAAATTTCACTGGAAGGAGGCAGCCTGATGGACTATCGGATTGAGGAAAAGGAAGAAATGATTCTGACGGGCTTTAAAAGCCATTTTACCGGGGCGCCCTACGGAAAAGAGCGGGAGGAGCAGGAGGAGGAGCTCTTTGCGACTACGAGGGGAAAACAGTGGTTTCTGAGCGGGGCGGCCAGCGCGGAAAATAAGGACGCGCACTGCGTTATGACGAATATAACGGATGAAGGGTACGATTATTATTACTGTCATGTGCTGGACAGTTACGAGAGAGAGGAGTTGTATAACCATGCGGTGACGGGAGTGGACTTTGTGGAAGACCTTAATCTGGAAAATATTGTAGTCCCGAAAGCAACGTACATTATTTTTGAAACGAAGGATGTAAAAAACACGATTCATGAGCTCTTTGAATTGCTGGGGAGAAGGGTTCAGATTTTGACGGAATGGATGCCGGATCTGGGCTTTGAGCTGGCCGCTGCGCCGGAGCTGGTGGTGTATCACTGGATGCCCAGGGAGGAGAGAAGGGTGGAGGTGTGGATGCCGGTGGAGAACCG
>JAJQCU010000199.1:2953-3312 GCA_021202575.1 Lachnospiraceae bacterium | reverse complement strand
TTTATCAACAGGTTTTTCAGGCTTTTTGTTTTTTTGTTACTATTCATTTTCCCCTCACCCTTTCGTAAAAGTAATCACCGAGCTGCTCCCCGTATAATTTTCCAGATGCAGCGTTCCGGACAGCCCCGCAAGCTGGGAGTAAGTATCCCGCAGCTTCATCATCTTTTCCGTCAGTAAAGAGCTGTCCCCCAGGCTTACCATCACATCCCCGATGTACAGCGTCATGTCCAGATCCGGTGAAAAATAGATCTTGTCCACCGTCAGCTCATACTTGTTGATCAGATTCGTCAGCTCCAGCACATACTGGAACACGTCCCAATCCTCCACCGGCAGCGGCTCGTCCAGCCCCCCCGAGTCAA
>JAJQCU010000199.1:0-2943 GCA_021202575.1 Lachnospiraceae bacterium | reverse complement strand
TCGTCTGAGATGAAACCTCCACCACAGTGCCGTCCATATCGAAAAACATGTACTGCCCCAGAAATTCAATGTAGCCCGCCAGGGATTTTTCATACACCCGGATTCTGACGCTGTCTTTTCCCACCACCGTCACCTCAATGGACTCGATAAAGGCCACGCCGGTGATGTTTTTATTCTGATATCTCCAGGAAAGAATCAGGGAAATATTGTCCAGAGGCGTCTGAAACACCATCTCCTCGATTTCCTCGCTCGTATAGTGGGTGCTCCCCTCCACCGTTACCGTGTGTATGGTATAGGTCGTCAGAAACCACCAGACAGCCCCCAGCAAAATCAGGAGAACCGTCATAGCCGCCAGAACCTTCAGCGCCCTGTGTCTTATGAGCTCTCCCTGTCTTCTCACCCTCCGGGTTTTCCCTGCCCTCAACGGGTCCCGCGGCCTCCGGCGAATTCCGCGCCGGACCGCGGTATACTCAGACATCGTAGTTGGTGACCCGGATACCGCGGGCCACAGAAAACACCAGTCCCATCTCCAGCATCAGAAAGCACACGCTGGTGCCGCCGTAGCTGATGAAGGGAAGGGAAATTCCTGTATTCGGGATGGTATTGGTGACTACCGCCACATTTAAAATTACCTGCACGGCAATGTGGGCCATGACGCCCACCACAAGCATGGAGCCCTGTAGGTCCGCCGCGTGGCTGGCGATAATCGCCATCCTCCAGATCAGGATAATAAACATCAAAATCACCGCAATTCCACCGAACAGTCCCAGCTCCTCGCAGATGATGGAAAAGATCATGTCATTCTGCGCCTCCGGCAGAAAATCCAGCTTCTGGATGCTCTGCCCCAGGCCCTTTCCCCAGATGCCCCCGGAACCGATGGCGTAAAGCGCCTGCAGGGTCTGATAGCCCTTCCCGGAGGCATATTTTTCCAGATCAAGCCAGGCCAAAATACGCTCTCCGCGAACGCCCGTGGCGTCCGCCCCGGCATTCTCCGACAGCCAGACGATATAATACACTGCCCCGGCCCCGGCGGCCAACGCCGCAAGACCCATGGCGATATATCGCTTATAATCCTTGCTGGCCACAAAAATCATGACCACACAGATGGCGGCGATAATCAGGGCCGAGCTCATATTTTCGGTCAGCCTCCACACCAGGATGGAAACCGGCGCCGCCAGCCCCAGCATGATCACCATGGTTCTGAAATCATTCAGCTTTTTACGGTAGCCATAAATAAAATTGGCAAAAAACACAATCATTCCCAGCTTCACCGGCTCCGCCGCCTGAAAACGGATCACGCCGCCCAGATCAATCCACCTTCTGGCGCCGTTGGCCTCATAACCGAAGGGAATGATCATGAAAATAACAATATAGCACAACACATAAGGAATGTATCCCAGATTCCGGTAGGTCTGATAGGGAATCCGATACACCACGTACATACCCACCAAACCGATCGCCGTCGCCGTCGCCTGTTTTTTGACATAGTAGGCCGGATCGCCGATGCTGGCTGTCGTCATGGCCTCATAATAGCTGGCGGAATACACCATGATCAGGCCAAAGAGAATCAGAAAAAGCATGACCAGCAGGAGACTGTAGTCAAAATAGAAGGTCTCTTTGCGCGGCTTTTCCTTCACGATGGATAATTTTTCTCTTTTTACATTTCCTCTCGCCAAAGCTTCTCTCCTAAGTCAATACTCCGTTCATGTCCGCCGCTCTTAAAGCTGTCTGTCCCATTTAGCTGCGGTAAAGCTTTCAAAGCCTGCGATTCGCGTATCAGACGATGCAGGATGCATACAGCTCCTTAATCACAGCGGCCTATAAGCTGCGCACATACTCCTTGAACTGCCGTCCCCGCTCCTCATAATCAGAAAACATCCCCCAGCTGGCGCAGGCCGGTGAGAGCAGCACCGCGTCCCCCGCCTCCGCGTTCTCTGTACAGATTTTCAGGCACTCCTCAAAGGAATCCGCGAAAACATAATGATCAAATCCATGCCTTTTTGCGCAGTCCGCGATTTTTTCCCTGGTCTGGCCGATCAGCACTAAAAGCTTCACCTTCCCACCGAAGGCCTCAAACCACTCGTCATACCCGCTCTGCTTGTCATACCCGCCGCCAATCAGAATGGTGGGCTTGCTCATGGCAAGGATGCCCTGGATGGCCGCGTCCGGATTGGTGGCCTTGGAATCATTATAATAATCCACCCCGCCCTTTGTGGCCACATACTCAATGCGGTGCTCCACCGCGTGAAAATTTCTGATAGTCTGAAGTAAGCTTTTCAGCGGCACATCCATGCACAGCCCGATGGCCAGCGCCGCCATTACGTTCTCCACATTGCACATTCCCACCAGATTCATATCCGTGTGAATATCCAGCGCCGGGGTGCTCTTTCCATTCCAGGCGATATAAATCATGCCATCCTTATAATAGACGCCGTCCTCCAGCTCCCTTTTCGATGAAAAATACACAGGCGTGGCCGGGCAGCGCCTCTCGCCGAAATCCCGGGTATAATCATTCTCATAATTCAGGACACAGTATTCCCTCTTCGTCTGGCCCCTGGTGATGCGCTCCTTCACGGCGGCATAATTTTCCATGGTATAATGGCGGTTTAAGTGGTCCGGCGTCACATTCAGGATGGCCGACACCGTTGGGCAGAAGCTCTCCACGCTCTCCAGCTGAAAGGAGCTGATCTCCGCCACCGTCACACTCTCTTCTGTGGTCTTTAACGCCTCTAAAGTATATGGATTTCCGATATTTTCTACCACAAAAACCGAGGAAAAATTATCCGCCATCATCTGCCCCGCCAGCGTGGGCGTGGTGGTCTTGCCGTTGGTCCCGGTAATCCCGATCAGCCGCCCCCTCGCCAGCTCAAAGCCCAGCTCCACCTCCCCGATCACCGGAACGCCCAGCCCCTTCAGCCGCAGCACCAGTGGACTGTCAATAGG
>JAJQCU010000136.1 GCA_021202575.1 Lachnospiraceae bacterium | reverse complement strand
CGTCCAACGACTGCGTTTCCAGCCGTCCCGCCACGATCAAGTACCCCACCCGGGAGGGCTCCAAGCCCGGCATCGGCCAGATAGCGGCGGTTGCGCTGATGGACTCCAGAAGCATCGCGGCCACCGCAGCCAACGGAGGCGTACTGACCGCTGCAACACAGGTGGCAGACGATTATCAGGTGCCGGACTACGACTTTGATCCCACTTCCTATGAGAAGCGCATATACAACGGTTTCGGTAAGGCCAACACAGAGGATCATCTGATTTATGGCCCCAATATCAAGGACTGGCCCGCCATGGAAGCCCTTGCGGACAATATTTTACTGCGGGTCTGCTCCAAAATCATGGATCCGGTGACCACCACCGATGAGCTGATCCCCTCCGGCGAGACCTCCTCCTACCGCTCCAACCCGCTGGGGCTGGCGGAATTTACTCTTTCCAGAAGAGACCCGGCATATGTGGGCAGGGCGAAGGACGTGGACAAGCTGGAGCGCGCCCGTGTGGACGGCGGCGATCCCACTGCTCTTCTTCCTGAGCTTCAGACCGTCTATGACAAAATCAGGACCATCCCCGGCAGTGAAAGCCTTGACGTTTCTGACATTGAAATCGGCAGCATGATCTACGCGGTCAAGCCAGGCGACGGCTCCGCCAGAGAGCAGGCGGCCAGCTGCCAGCGTGTTCTGGGCGGCCTGGCCAACATCGTCTCCGAGTACGCCACCAAGCGCTACCGCTCCAATATCATCAACTGGGGCATGGTGCCCTTCCAGATGAAGGAGGAACCGGATTTTGAGGTGGGCAGCTTTATCTATGTGCCCAATATCCGCGCGGCGCTGGATACAGACATGCAGGATATCCCGGCCTACGTGATCGGCGACACCGTAAAGGAAATCAGCCTTTACATCTCCGACATGACCCCGGATGAAAAGAAAATTTTGAAGGCGGGCTGCCTGATCAACTATAACAGAGACAGACACGCCTAAACCGTTCTTTGCACTCTAAAACAGATATGTTCCGCTAATGCGGGTATCACTAATTATAAAAGTGGTTAAGGTGTCAAAAGTGGTTCACGGATTGTTCCGCGCTTCGCGCTCCCACAATCCTGCAAAATTTCAATGCAAAATCTGAGGAGCGGGGTTTTTAATCCCGCTCCTCAACGTATTCCATATAATCCGACTCATCAGCAAACAGCTGATAGCCTCCGTTCACATATCCCATATAACCGCTGCTCACATAATATCCTTTCATTTCAGATACCTCCTGTCTCTTTCTGAAATCAAGGATACTACATCAGCTGTCCAAAAATTCGGACTCAGTACCGCTTACGCATCATTTTCATGTTATTTAAAAATAATAACCCGTTTCCATATCTGCTTTTAAGATGCCAGATCACTTCCTCCGCGTTATCCAACTATACGCTGCAGTTCAACTGTAAGCTTTTTTTAACCCTGCCCGTAATAGGCGTTCGCCCCGTGCTTCCTGTAATAATGCTTGTCCTGCAGCTCCTGCGGCGCTGGCTTCACCTCAGGGTTAATCAGCTCCGTCCGATACGCCATCTTCGCCACCTCTTCCAGGACCACCGCGTTGTACACCGCCTCCTTCGCGTCCTTTCCCCAGGCAAAGGGGCCATGGTTTTTGCACAGTACCGCGGGCACAGCCTCCGGGTCCTTCTCAAGCCGCTTAAACTCCGACACAATCAGAAGACCGGTATTTTTTTCATAATCAGACCCGATCTCCTCCGCGTTCAAACAGCGAACACAGGGCACCTCCCCGTAAATATAGTCCGCGTGGGTTGTGCCATAGCAGGGGATATTTCTTCCTGACTGCGCCCAGCTTGTGGCATAGGAGGAATGAGTATGCACAATCCCTCCGATCTGCGGGAAGGCCTTATAAAGCTCCAGATGGGTGGGCGTATCCGACGATGGCTTATAATGTCCCTCCACCACATTTCCCTCCAGATCCACCACCACCATATCCTCAGGCGCCAGCTTCTCATACTCCACGCCGCTTGGCTTGATGACAAACAAGCCGCTTTCTCTGTCAATGGCGCTGACATTTCCCCAGGTAAAGGTCACCAGCCCGTGCCTGGGCAGCTCCATATTCGCCTCGTAAACTGACTGCTTTAACTCCTCCAGCATTTTTGTTCCACCTTTCTCGTGTTTGTCTGATTTTTCTTACAATATCACAATTTTATGTTATCATTCACAACTGCTTCCTCTACATGCATAATTCCGCCCGATTCGCATGCTTTCCCACCCCTTGCGGAGCTAAGATCTAAGATTGCTTATCGGAGGGTGTCTCATAGAGACTGTGAATAGTAACATTTTTATTACATGAAATGTTTCTCCATGTAATCCGCCCAGCCGTCGTCATCGCAGGCCACCTCCGTGACCTCGTCAGCGATAGCCTTCGTATCGTCGCTCCCGTTAGCCATGCATACGCCCCAGCCGGCCGCCTGAATCATTTCATTATCGTTCGTCGTGTCCCCGAAAGCCGCCACATCCTCCAGGCCGAAGCCGTGCATTTTGCAGAACTGCTCCATACCATAGGCCTTGGAAATATTTTTATTACAGAATTCCATCAGGGAGGGCTGGGTCTTAAAGCCGGTATAGTGGTCGTTGGGATGGGCCGCCACCCAGGCCTCCACCTGGGGCATGATCCTTTCATCCACCCGGAACATGATCTTGCCGTTGTCCTGGGCGTACATCTCTTCCACCCCGTTGGCCAGCCGCAGGGCGATCATTCCCTTCTCATCGCCCATGGTTTTAAACATTTCCCGATATTCCTTCAGCTCTCTTTCATATAAAAAAACCTGGGCGTTGTCCAGATAGATGGAGGGGCTGCTCTCAAAGGGCGCCATCAGATCAAAGGTATCCTTAATCCACTCCTTTTTCATCTGAAAATAAGAATATTCCTTCTTATCCACGCCGTCCCAGACAGAGGCGCCGTTCATCCCCACCAGCACGTCAAAATCCTCATAGCCCCACATTTCCATGGAAGCCCGGATCTGAAACAGGGGCCTGCCGGAAGCCAGTCCGAAATAAGTGCCCCGCTCCCGCAGGGTATCGATCACCCTTCTGGCCCGCGGCGTCAGCATCTGATGCTTCACCACAAGCGTGCTGTCAATGTCACAGATAACCAGCCTTGCTTTTCTCATATTGCTTTCTCCCTTCCATGCACCGATTATAAGGAACTGTTACAAAAATAACTTATGCATCCTGCGCCGTCTGATACAGGAAGCACAGGCCATAAAAGCCTCGCCGCAGCCCGCTCAGTATCAGACAAGTACTACTGCCATGCCCTGTTCACGCATCCCTGCCA
>JAJQCU010000369.1 GCA_021202575.1 Lachnospiraceae bacterium | reverse complement strand
GCCTGGAGATCACCTTCTTCCGTCCCAGGCTGACGAAGGAAACCGCGGACTTAGCGGCCGGCCACTGGGCAGTCTGCGCCTTTTTCAATGAGGAGTTGGGCCGGGATACGCTGGAAATTTTAAAGAAGGCCGGGGTGGAGCTGATTTTGCTGCGCTGTGCCGGTTACAATAACGTGGATCTGGAGGCGGCTCATGAGCTGGGCCTTACTGTTCTGCGGGTGCCCGGTTATTCCCCGGAGGCGGTGGCGGAACATGCCATGGCGCTGGCCATGGCGGCCAACCGCAGACTGCACAAGGCATACAATAAGGTGCGGGACAATGATTTCAGCCTGACCGGCCTGACCGGTGTGAACCTGTACGGCAAAACCGCGGGAATTGTGGGCACCGGCAGGATCGGACAGGCCATGATCAACATCTGCCGGGGCTTCGGTATGGAGGTGCTTGCCTATGATCCTTATCCTGTTTCGAATCTGGGCGTGAAATATGTGTCCTTAAAGGAGCTTTTAGAGCAGTCGGATCTGATTTCCCTGCATTGCCCGCTGTTCCCGGAGACCTACCATATTATCGATTCCAAAGCCATTGAGTGCATGAAGGATGGGGTGATACTGGTGAATACCTCCCGGGGCGGCCTGATCAAGACCGAGGATCTGATCAACGGCATCAAGGCCGGGAAGTTTCACGCGGTGGCGCTGGACGTGTACGAGGAGGAGAGCGGTCTTGTGTACGAGGACCGTTCGGATGATATTCTGGACCACACCACCACGGCCAGGCTTCTTTCCTTCCCCAATGTGCTCCTGACCTCCCATCAGGGCTTTCTCACGAAGGAAGCGCTGCGCACCATCGCGGAGGTGACGCTGGACAACGCGGCGGCCTATGAAAACAATGAAGTATTAAAAAATCTGGTGAGTTAGTCATCAGATATCAAAGGAAAATTAAGCAAACGAAGAGCGCCTGGACTGTGTCGGACGCTCTTTTTAGAGCCTAACTTGATGGAATTTTCGCTTAACCCCTTGCTTTTATGGCGGAATTTGTATATCATGTAATTGGTTTTTTTGCATTTTACATGAACTTTAGATATACTTTACACAGGAGATTTTTATGTCAATCGGGGATATATTTTCCTTGTTCGGCGGCGTCGGACTGTTTTTATTCGGAATGTCCATGATGTCCTCCGGACTGAGAAGCGCCTGCGGCGACAACCTGCAGAAGATACTGGAGAAGGCGACAAGGAATAAAATTTCGGCGGTACTGATGGGAATTCTCGTCACCATGCTGATCCAGTCCTCCTCGGCTACGGACGTGATGGTGATCGGTTTTGTCAATTCCGGCATGATGACCTTAAGCCAGGCCATCGGCGGGATTATGGGAGCCAATATCGGTACCACCATCACCGCCCAGATCACCGCCTTTGACCTGGGTACCTGGGCGCCCTTTATTTTGTTTGTGGGCGCTGTCATGTATCTGTTTTTCAAAAAACAGGTCATCAAGCATATCGGTTCCATTATCATGGGCTTCGGTATGCTTTTTCAGGGCATTTCCCTGATGAAATCCGCCATTGCCCCTCTGGCCAGCACTGTTGTTTTTCAGAATCTTCTGGCGACCATGTCCAACCCGTTTCTGATGGTGCTTTTTGGCGTGGCGTTTACCGCTCTTTTACAGAGCTCTTCCTCGGCGACGGTTATTTTTCAGGCGTTCGCGGTGGAGGGCCTCATTTCCTATTATACCTGCGTTTATCTGCTGATCGGCTCCGCCATTGGCAGTGTGACGCCCAATTTTCTGGCCAGCCTGACCACCAACCGCAACGGCAAGAGAACGGCTCTTCTGAATCTGCTGTTCAATCTGATCCGGGCGGCGCTTCTGATGGCGGTCATTGGCATTTTCCCGCAGGTTCTTAATTTTATTCAGTATATTTCCGGAGATGACGTGGGCCGCCAGGTGGCCAATACCCACACCTTATTCGCGATTTTCGCGGTGATTGTGATGCTGCCGTTCTCGGAATACATAGTGAGGCTGGCGCAGAAGCTTATGCCGGCAAAGAAGAGTGAGCTGCAGGACGAGGACGACCGCAGGCTTCAGTTTATGACGAATGTGGAGGAGCTGCCCACCGCCGTCGCCATCAGTCAGGCCAAAAAGGAAATCGCCCGCATGGGATCCATTTCCGTCAGCAATCTTGCCATGGCGCTGGAGAGCTTTTTTGAACTGGACGAGGAGAAGGCGGCCAGGGTGCTGGAGGTGGAGGAGACGGTCAATTATCTGGACAACGCCATCATTTCCAGGCTGGTGCAGCTGCGGACGATGAATATTTCCCAGAGAGATATGAACCGGGTGTATCACCTGATTCTGTCGGTGGCGGATATCGAGCGTATTTCCGATTACGCGGAGAATATCAGCGGCTACGGCAATCAACTCAGGTCGGAGAAGGCTGTTTTGTCCGAGGATGCCAGGAAAGATCTGCTGGAGCTGTCGGAGCTTTGCCTGGAGGACATTAACCTCTGCCTGGAAATTTTTGAGAATGACGAATATCACAAGCTTCATGAGGTGGAGGAGCTGGAGAGCGATATGGAGGAGCGGCTGGAGGAGATCAAGGACAACCATGTGAAGCGGCTGCTCAACGCTACCTGCAAGCCCATCGTGGACGTCATTTTCACAGACCTTCTGACGGATCTGGAGAGGAGCGCCGCCCACGCCGACAACGTGGCTTACGCGCTTTCACCGCAGAACCGGGTGCAGAGGCTGGAGTGAGCGGGAACGTTGTTTCTTAAGATTTTCTTAATGTGATTGACAAGTAAATATTGAGATGATATAAGTGTATTAACAGGCTTAATACACTTATTTTATTGCTGTAAATGTAAGCGATTAAGGACAACCGGCAGGATGCCGCGGGGGACGCCCTGAGGGGTACAGGCCGGAAGAATGGCGGGAAACGGAGGAAACTCTATGATTATATTGGATTACCGGGACAAACGGCCCATCTATGAACAGGTGGTGGAGAAGCTGAAGAGGCTGATCGTGGGAGGAGGCCTGGAGGCGAACGCGAAGATGCCCTCTGTCCGGGCGCTGGCGCTGGAGCTGGCGGTCAATCCCAACACCATTCAGCGCGCCTACGCCCAGCTGGAGCAGGAGGGGTATCTGTATACGGTCAGCGGCCGGGGCAGCTTTGTGGCCCATGAGAGCGAATGGCGGGGCGCCAAGGAGGCGGAGCTGACGGAGAAGCTGAAGGGCGCGGCCCGCGAGGCCAGGGAGGCCGGCATGAAGCGGGAAAGACTGGAAGCGATTATTGCGGAGGTTTATGGCCAGAAGCCCGGGGAGACGTACAGGATCGG
>JAJQCU010000244.1:616-3326 GCA_021202575.1 Lachnospiraceae bacterium | reverse complement strand
GTGAAAACACTTTGCTGCTGTTTAAATAATACCCCATATGTTCACGTCTCCTCATTTTCTACGTGGACAGCACCACAATAAAAAATCCATTTTTCTTTCATACCGATTTTATTATAACAGACTTCCATCAGACTTACACTCTTTTTCTTAAAATAAAAGTGGCAGCTTTAACTTTTCAAAAGTTAAAAGCCAATATTTTTCCCCTGTTACTGTTCCAGCATTCTCCTCACTTCATCCAGAAATTCCTGCCTTTCCTGAGGTGTGCTTGCGTCAATGGCTCCCAGGTTTTTCCATACCGCGTTCTGAAAGCCCACGATCTGAAAAGTGGCGCTGATCATGGCATTATGGACAGGATCTCCGAAAGTATCCACCAGCACATCCGTCGGTGTGGATGAGGTGGTAAAAATATATGTCCGCGAAATGTCCCGAACCGGGGTAAGACCGGCAGCGCCTGTTGTATAGGCTGAGCCTTCCAGCATTACTTTATCCAGAAATCCCCGCAGGATTGCCGGCATGTCATACCACCAGATGGGGAAAATAAAGATAATCCTGTCCGTGTCATCCAGAATCCGGTTGTATTTTTCCACCAGCGGATCCAAAAATTTCCCTCTGGAGTATACCGCCAGCTCCTCCTTTGACATCACCGGATTAAATCCATCCGCATACAGATCAATCAGTTCATAATCCCCCGCTGCCTTTTCCGCTTCCTTCAGCACCGCATTGTTAAAGCTGTCCTCCCAGGGATGGGCATATACTATCGTTGTCTTCATCTCATAACCTCCATCTTTCTTTTTGCTGTCAGTATCCCCGGTTCCTTTACAGAATCCTCTCCGGACAAAAGTTCAGAAAACCTGTTTTTCTTTCCATCCTGTTTTTATTATAGCAGACTTCCATCACACTTACACCCTTTTTCTTAAAATCCAGGCAAAATGGCACGTCCCGTCCATATCAATTGCAAGCAGTTTTACTTCCACATTTATCCTCTTTTTCACAGATTTTGATGATTTATAAATGGTTTCCCATCTGTCTCGCAATCCACTCCATCAGCACGTTGACCACATATTCCTGCTGCTCCCGTGTCAGTTCACTGCCTTTCGGAATTCTGTGCCATTTTTCCAGGCAGCCCCTGCAGCAGGTGGCCGTGGCGTGCTGGGCAATGAACACCGGGTGCCCCTTCATCGGCGTCTGTTTGCCGTCATTCGTCGGCTCTGCCGGGGCAAGGCGCCTGCTCACAAAATCCTGCGCGTGGGAGCGGATTGTGTCCATTCCTTTTTCCTTCACATAAGCTCTGTCATTTGCTTTCAGAGAAAAGCTGCTCCGGAATTTTGACCGCGCCAGACGGTCAAAGAGGCTGTTGTTGCCATATTGCATGGGTGGTTCGGCTACCATCAGGGTTTCCGCACCCTGATCCGGAAAATATGTGACCTTGTTTCTGCCCCTGTTCTGAAGCCGCACCGGCTGTCCGGTGTCCTCCGGCAACTCCATAGCTGCCGGCTGCACGGCCTGCCGGCTAACCGTTGGAGCCGCCGAAGTGTCACGCAGCCTTTCCGCCAGCTTCGTGTTCCTCGCTGCAGTCGTCTCATTCCGGACCGCATAGGAAATCGCTTTTTTCTCTCCGATCAGCACCAGAACCTTCTTGGCCCGAGTGCCGCCGGTATACAGGAGATTGCGTTGCAGCATGACATAATGGCTCATGGTGAACGGCATCACCACAATGGGATATTCGGAGCCCTGCGCTTTGTGGATTGTTGTGGCATAGGCCAGCACCAGCTCGTCCAGCTCCGTCACATCGTAGATAACCTCGCGGCTGTCACTCCCTGACGGCGTTCCATCAGAAAAGTCGACGGCCAGTTCCCCATCCTCTGTATCCACACGGGTAATGATTCCTATATCCCCGTTAAAGACTTCCTTATCATAATCGTTTTTAATCTGCATGACCTTATCATGCAGCCGGTACTGTGTGCCGCCGCGCTTCAGAAAAATATTGGTCGGGTTCATGGCTTCCTGCAGGAGCTGATTTAAATTCGCCGCCCTGCAGACGCCTCGCTGCATGGGCGTCAGCACCTGAATATCACGAAAAGCATCCGCATGATAATAACGCGGAAGGTTTTGTGTGCAGTATTTCACCACCAGATCAGCGGTTTCCTCATTGGTCTCCTGCGCCGCGAAGAAAAAGTCAGAGTCCCGGCCGCCGCGCAGATCCGGCGTCTCGCCGTGGTTGATGCGGTGCGCGTTCATAATAATCCTGCTGCCCTGCGCCTGCCGGAAGATTCGCGTCAGGCGCACAACCGGGACGCTCCCGGACGCGATAATATCCTTCAGGACATTGCCGGCTCCCACGCTGGGAAGCTGATCGGTATCCCCCACCAAAATCAACGTCATGGAATCCGGCAGTGCTTTCAGCAGATTATACATCAGCATAATGTCAATCATGGAGCACTCATCCAGGATCAGGACGTCGGCCTGCAGCGGATTTTCCTCGTTGCGCTGATAGCCGTCCGCGGGCTGATACTCCAGCAGACGGTGAATGGTCTTTGCTTCCATGCCTGTTGCTTCCGACATCCGCTTGGCCGCGCGGCCGGTGGGCGCCGCCAGCAGTATCTTACAGCCTGCCATCCGATACGCGGAAATAATGCCGAGCGTCGTCGTGGTCTTGCCGGTTCCCGGCCCGCCGGTCAAAGCCATCACTTTAGACGAGACTGCCTGGCGG
>JAJQCU010000244.1:0-606 GCA_021202575.1 Lachnospiraceae bacterium | reverse complement strand
CACACGCGCCCTACCCTGATCCACATCAAGGCGGGTATTGCGCTCCGACGACATCAGCTTCAACAACCGTTTTGCGCAGCCGGTTTCCGAAAAATAAAAAGGGGGAAGGTAGATGGCTTCCTCGTGGCCCAGGCCACCCTCCACCCCAGGGTGCCTTCTCGCTCTATCGAGCTCACCTTGTCGCCCTGACGGGCTCACCTTGTCCTTTATCACATCCGACACGCGCAGCATTTCATCCAACGTGATTTCCAGCTCCGGCGCCTCCACCCCCAGCAGCTTCACCGCCGTGTCAATCAGCTGCTCCCGGACGGCATAGCAGTGGCCGCTCTCGGACAGCTTATTCAGCGTATAAAGAATACCGCTGCGCAGACGGATAAAACGGTCTTTTTCAATGCCCAGCTTTTCCGCGATCTGGTCAGCCGTCTTAAATCCGATCCCCCAGATATCATCCGCCAGCCGGTATGGGTTCTCCTCCACGATCTTGATACTGTCATTTCCGTATGTCTTATAAATTCTCGCGGCATGGGCGGTGCTGACGTCATGGCTCTGCAGGAAAAGCATGATATTCTTGATTTCTTTCTGCTCCTGCCAGCCCTGTTTGATGCG
>JAJQCU010000348.1 GCA_021202575.1 Lachnospiraceae bacterium | reverse complement strand
CCCTTCACCTCATCCAGGTCAATTGTAGTCACCTCAGAGAAATCCAGATCTCCCTTATGGAACCAGTCAATCAGCTGTTCATAGGTACCGATCGGAGTGGAACCGGTTGCCAGTCCCAGTACACAGTTTGGCTTCATAATCATCTGCGCACTGATAATATTGGCCGCCTTTCTGGACATATCCTTATAATTTCCCGCTTTGATAATCTTCATATTCCTACTTTCTTTCGCGCTTCCTGCAAGTGCCTGCCGGAAAACGGAAACAATCTCCGGCAGGCACCGCGGCAAGATACTATGGTTAATGGAAGGGTACTGTTTTATCTGAAGCTCACTCCGTGGAGGGTTCAATGGCCCTGCTTTCTCTTCTTTCCTGCAGCTCTTTGATGTCGGAAAACGTCACCTTATCCGTGTGCGCGTCCACATCATAGACCTCCTTGATAAAGAAGAAACGCAGGAAACCGATGATGCAAAGCGGAACAGCGAGCATCAGGATCAGACGGCTCCATCCGGCGGCATCGTCGATTACCTTCGCGTATAACATGGGGAAGGATACATTAAAGATTACTACCAGCGCCACGGAAAGCAGCCCGCCCCAGGAGCTTAACTTCACATCTGTCAATCGCCTTTGCTATGAAATAATTCTAAACAAAATATAAAATATGCGTTATCGAAAAAATCTGATTTTTGTCGCCATCATCTGAAAAAGCCGGATACCCGAACAATTTCATTCGCAATAGCCTCATTCCCTTCCCGGACAGGATGGACGCCATCCCCGAACCACTCCGGGTGATTCTCTGTAAGCCGGTATAAATCAACGCACTCCAGCTTCATTTCCTCTGAAACGGATTGAACGATTTCGCCCGCCTGCTTCACATTTTCATCTAATATGTCATACAAAACCGTCCCCTCCGGTTCGTATACATGGGCCTTCGGCGGGGTCATCAGAATGATGCGCACATTTTTGCAGGCACGCTGATATTCCTCTATTATTGCTTTCAGCTCCCTGCGGTAATTTTCTGCGTTCCAGTTATATACCTTGGCGTCATTCGTTCCCAGCATCAGGATCAGTATTTCAGGCTTCGCTGATTTCCCGGCCAGATACAGGCTGTCCCTGACATAGGGGACATCCCCATCCGCAAGAAGCGTCCTTCCGCATAAACCATAATTTAACACCTGATATTCGCTCCCCAATAACTGCTCGAGAATCGCCGGATAGGAATATTTGTCTCTTTCAGACGCAACGCCATGTCCGTATGTGATACTGTCGCCTGCACACAATACTCTTCTTTTCTCCGGATCAGGCTTATCACATATGGGATTCCAGACAGAATCCAAAGAAAATTCCTTAAAGTCTATACTGCCTTTTCCTCTGTATGTAAAATAAATGCCGCTCACACCGTTGCAGGGAGCTTTTGTCCGCACGATCGGAAGCTTTGTCCATTCTCCCGCCGACAGCATATTCTCATCCACAGGTATTTGTGCAATCATCTCTTCATCCTGTCGCAGACGGACCTCCATCATGCCCCTGCACACATCCTCCTTATTCGCTGAGAAACGACTTTTCCGTCCTTCATATGTGCTCTTCCGGATCGTAATGCCAATCCCGGCCAGCTCCTCAAACATAAAATAACGAAATCCGGCAGTGGCGCCGTCTCTCATATTGGCAACGTATTGATCCGGATTCTCTTCCCGATCCTCTCCGCTCTGGGTAAAAAACGGATACTGATTCCCTTTATTTTGTTCATGGACATTGACACATGGAATTGTCCCTGCCTTCGATGTCAGGGTCGCGGCAATTCTCGCTTCATAAGTGCCAAAGCCATTCAACGGCGTCCGGTTCAGGCCGCAGCTCGTGGTTTCTGCCTGCGGGATAGACCCGTCCGGCAAAATGGTGATTTTTTCCGCGCATGCCTGTCTCGCGCATTTCTGCATATTGGTCTGTCTGTGATAAAACACATACCATTGGCCGTCCACCTCGACCAGGCCGCCATGCGTGTTGCCGGTGTAATTGTCCGGCTCCTTTTTTCCTTCAAAGCCAATATTTCCGATACTGATGATGGTTCCGCCATAATGAAATCCCTGATCCGGCGCCTCGCTGACAGCGTAACACAGCTCATGGCTTAGCTCAGAGGAATAAATGTAATAATATTTCCCGTTGATCCTTCTCGGAGAGCTTGCTTCAAAAAAGGCATGTCCCTCAAATTCAGTGCCCTTCGCCCCTTCAGGTCCCGGTACAATCGGATGTTCCCCGCCAATGACCGTTTTCATATCATGATCCAGGTGGAAGCACACAGCCTCCTCCACGTTATTTCCACGCATTTTCAGCACCCTCTTAAACCAGCCGGGAAGCGGGGAAAAGCCTGCGTAAAGATAAATACTCCCATCGTCATCCCGAAGCAGCCCCGGATCAAAGACAAACGCGTCCCCCTTCTTCTCTCCCCAGGGAGTCCCGTCCTCATGCTGCACATAGCCGTAAAATTCATAAGGGCCTTCCGGCTTATCAGCCACTGCAATACTGGTGCATGTCAGAGCATGAAGCTGATAATAAAGATAGAATCTGCCGTCGGATCCCTGTACCACATCCGGCGCGCACATATGCTGTTTTCCGTCTTCATTTCTCGGATCCTGCGTCTTCCGGTAAATGATCCCATGGCATTTCCAGTCTGCCAGATTATCAACCGGTGCAGAATAGCCCGCATAATCTCCCAGGCAAAAATCATCCCCGTTAAAAAGATCGTGGCTGCCGAACACATATAATCGGTCTCCAAACACATGAGGCTCCCCGTCCGCGACATATTCATAGCTTGGCAGATACGGATTCAGTACCTGCATTTCTGCGGGATCATTCCATTTGATTGTCAATCTGTTGTCCATCCTGAAGTCAGCTCCTCTCTGCTTTGCTGTACTGTTATTTTACATTCTAACAAAAACACGAAAAATTGCCTATCAGAAATCAATGAATCTTATCAAAAATCCATTTTAAAAGTCCATTTCTGCAAACGGCCGTGGAAACTGCTCCGATGTAAAACGAGCGATGTCATTGTGCTGCAAAGACTCGCTTTGCTTGCCTTGTTGGGGGAAGGTCTCCGCTTCGCTTCTACGGGCAAAGTCCGCATGCTGTGCAGGTCCGCGCTGCACCGAAGGCATCCCTTGTGGAAGCACGACGAGCTCGCTTATATTTTCCGATGGCCGTGAATAATAACGAAATTTTTATTGCTTGCAAATTTTACTAAAATTGTTCTTGCTTAATTAGCTCAATTTGCATATAATAAAGACACAAGAAGACACAACTTCTTGTCTTCGTTAAATGATGACGAGTGACGGTTCTGAC
>JAJQCU010000167.1 GCA_021202575.1 Lachnospiraceae bacterium | reverse complement strand
CTCTTCGCCTCACTGTGAGATTCCCGTAGCTTTTCCGCCTGATTTCCGTGGAAAAGTTCACCTGAGGAATCGGCGCGTATCTGCCGATGATCTCCTGAAAGCGGCGGTATTTCTCCGTGATCCGCCCATCCTCCGACAACGGCGCGCCGTAATCATAGGAAGTCACGTCCGGCGTCAGCTGGTCGTAATAATTAGAACCGTTCATAAAACCGAAATTGGTGCCGCCGTGGAACATATAAAAGCTGAGATTTCCTTTTGAGAGCAGTACATCCAGGTTCTCCGCCCCGACTTCAAGATCACCTGTCTTATGATCGCCGCTGCCCCAGTAGTCAAACCAGCCGATCCAGAACTCCATGCACATCAGCGGGCCGCCGTCCGTATATTCCGACAATACCTGAAAGCGCTCCTCCGCGTGGGAGCCGCCGTTGACGGTGGGATATATATTTTCCACCCCGCTTCCGTTAAAGCATTCCCGCCTGCCGCCGTCGGAGGAAACCAGGGGCACGTCGATGCCGCCCTTCACCATCATATCCGCCAGCGCCCTCACATAATCCCTGTCATTAGAATAGGAGCCATACTCATTCTCCACCTGCATCATGATCACCGGGCCTCCCCGGGTGATCTGCAACGGCTTTAACACCGGGAGAAGCACCTCATAATACTCCCGCACATGCTCAAGAAACGGCTCATAGCTCACCCGAAGCCTCATGCCCTCCTCTTTGAGAAGCCAGGCCGGCAGACCGCCAAACTCCCACTCTGCGCAGATATAAGGCGACGGCCGCAATATCACATATAGCCCCAGCTCCTGAGCCAGCCGCACAAAGGACGCCACATCCGCCATCCCGTCAAAATGAAACTCTCCCTTCTTCGGCTCATGCACATTCCAGGCCACATAGGTCTCCACCGTTTTGCAGCCCATGGCCTTCAGCTTCTCCAGCCTGTCCCGCCAGTACTCCGGCACCACCCGGAAATAATGAATCGCCCCGGAAATCACCTGAAAGGGCTCGCCGTTTAAATAAAAATTTCTCTCCCTGATTTCAAACTTTCCCATGCTGTTTTCTTCCATGTATCACTCAAACTGGCTGGCGTATAATTTATAATACAGCCCCCTCTTTTCCATCAACTCCTCATGGGTCCCCTGCTCCATCACATCCCCGTGATCCAGCACCAGGATATCGTCCGCGTTCTGAATGGTGGACAGCCGGTGCGCGATGACAAAGCAGGTCTTCCCCTTCATCAGGTTGCGCATGGCCTTCTGCACCTCCCGCTCCGTGTTGGTATCCACGTTGCTGGTGGCCTCGTCCAGAATCAGCATGCTGGTATCATACAGCATGGCGCGGGCAATCGTCAACAGCTGCTTCTGGCCCTTGCTGATATTCCCGCCGTCCTCACTGATGACCGTCTTATAGCCCCGGGGAAGGCTCATGATATAATTGTGGATTCTGGCCGCCTTCGCCGCTGCCACCACCTCGTCCATAGTGGCGTTCTCCTTGCCGTAGGCGATATTGTCATAAATCGTACCGCGGAATACCCAGGTATCCTGCAGCACCATGGCATAGCTTCTGCGCAGACTGTCGCGCTTCACCCGGCGGATCTCATTTCCGTCCACATAGATGGTGCCGTCGTCCACATCATAAAAGCGCATCAGCAGATTGATGATCGTAGTCTTGCCCGCGCCGGTGGCTCCCACAATGGCGATGGTCTGCCCGGCCCCCGCCTTCAGGCACAGGTCGTGAATGATGGTCTTTCCCGGCAGATAGCCAAAGGCCACATGGTCCGCCTCCACATCCCCGGCCACCTCTTTTTCTTTTAATTCTATGGCGCCGTAAATATCCTCAATCTCCTCCGGCTCATCCAGCAGACGGAAGACCCTCTCCGCCGCGGACAGCGCCGAGAAAATTTCGTTCATGATATTGGCGATCTCATTGATGGGCCCCGAAAATTTGCGGGAATAAAGCACAAAGCTGGAAATGCTCCCCAGATCCACAATGCCGAACGCGTAATACAGCGCTCCCACCAGTCCGATTAGGGACAAGCCCAGGTTGCTGATAAATCCCACCGTTGGTCCCGTCGTCACACCCAGGCCGTCCGCCGCGCAGTAGGCATCCGCCGCCTCGTGGTTTACCTGGCTAAACTGCTCGCACACCCCGTCCTCGTAGGCGTAAGCCACAATCGTCTTCTGCCCGCTGAACATCTCCTCCACGAAGCCGTTCATGGTACCGTAGGCCGCGCTTCGTCTGGAATACAGCGGCCTGGTTCTTTTCGACATCCGCCTGGTAAACCAGATGGACAGCGGGATGGTGATCAGCATACAGCACACCAGCGGCGGCGAAATATATACCATCATGACAAAGGAGCCCACCACCGTCACAATGCTGGTCAGAATCTGCACGACATCTGTGGACAGGCTGGTGCTGACCACATCCACATCGTAGCTGACCCGGCTGATGATATCGCCGGCCTGATTGCGGTCAAAATAATTGACAGGCAGCCTCATCAGCTTGTCAAACACGTCATTTCTCATCATCTTCGCCACCTGGCGGCTGACCCGCATCATCAGCAGATTGACGATCAGGCTCAAAATATTGCTGCCCACGTAGACGATGAGCATCCATCTGGCGTAATACCAGACCAGGTCAAAATCCACCTGCCCCTCGCCGGCCGCGGCGGCGTTGATCGCCTGCCCCGCGAAATTCGGCCCCAGCAGGTTGCCGGCGTTGCTGATCATCGCGCAGACGCACAGAAACGCCACCGCGTATTTATAGGATCTCATATAGCTGAGAATCCGCAGAAGCGTCCCCTTGGCGTCCTTTGGTTTCTCCTTTTTTCCTCCACGGTCTCCCTTTCCAGGCATAACAATCCCCCCTTATCCCGCGATCGCGCCCATCTGGACGGTATAGATTTCTTTATAAACCGGGCAGCTCTTCATCAGCTCCTCGTGGGTTCCGTATCCGATGCAGCGCTCGGAATCCATCACCATGATATGGCTCATCCCCATGATGGAGCTGACGCGCTGCGCCACCATGATCGTGGTGGAATTGCTGTGCTTTTCAAAGATTGCCTTCCTGAGAGCCGCGTCCGTCTTGTAATCCAGCGCGCTGGAGGAATCATCCAAAATCAGAATATCCGGATTCGCCGCCAGAGAGCGTGAAATCAGCACGCGCTGCTTCTGTCCGCCGGAGAGGTTTGCTCCCTTGATATCCGCCATATGATCCAGCCCGTCCTCCAGCCCATCGATAAATTCCGCCGCCATGGCGTCCACCGTGGCCTGATGAATCTCCTCATCGGTGACAGACCTGCCGAAGGAAATATGATTGCGCAGGGGATCCTGGAGAATCTGGTCATT
>JAJQCU010000033.1 GCA_021202575.1 Lachnospiraceae bacterium | reverse complement strand
CCCTTGCGCGGCGTCATGCACTGGATGATCCGGATGAAGGACAGGCTGGTGAGGCTTGGGAGTCCAAAAGGAGTCGCAACGAAGCTGCAAAGCAAGATGATTGAAAAAAAGGCGCTGCGCCGCTACGGAAAAGCGAGCTTTCCAACAAAAGAGCAGGAGGAGGAGATGCGAAAGGTGAGCTTCCCCAGAGAGATCACATTCAGCATTCTGGTTCCTCTGTACAATACGCCGCGAAAATTTCTGGTGGAGATGCTGGATTCTGTCCTTGCCCAGACCTATGAAAAGTGGGAACTGTGTCTGGCGGACGGCTCGGACAGTGAACACGGGTATGTGGGGGAGATCTGCGGCCGCTACGCGAAAAAAGACAGCCGGATCCGATATCAGAAGCTGGAAAAAAATGAGGGGATTTCCGGCAACACCAACGAGTGCTACCGCATGGCGGCAGGGCAATATATCGCTTTGTTTGACCACGATGATATTTTGCATCCGAATGTGTTGTTTGAATATATGAAAGTAATCTGCGAGCAGGATGCGGACTATATCTACTGCGATGAGGCGACCTTTAAAAACGGCAACATTGACAGGATGATCACTCTGCATTTTAAGCCGGATTACGCCATTGATAACCTGCGCGCCAACAATTACATCTGTCATTTCAGCGCATTTTCCAGGGAGCTGCTGGAGGGAACCGAGCTGTTTCGCTCCGAGTTTGACGGCAGTCAGGATCATGATATGACTCTTCGTCTGACCACAAAGGCGAGGAATGTCGTCCATGTGCCGAAGATTTTGTATTACTGGCGCTCTCACAAGCAGAGTGTGGCCTCCGGCATCGGCGCCAAAACCTATTGCATTGAGTCGGCGAAAGGAGCAGTGGCTGATCATCTGCGGCAGTGCGGCTTTGAGAATTTTGAAATCATGAGTACCCGGGCCTTTGAGACAATCTTCCGGATCCGGTATGAGCTGACAGGCTACCCCAAAATATCCATTATTATTCCTAATAAGGATCATTATGAGGACTTAAGCCGGGCCATTACCTCCATTCTGGACAGCTCGACCTATGATAACTATGAGATCATTGTCGTGGAAAATAACAGTGAAACAAAAGAAATCAGGGAATATTACGAAGAGCTCAGGCTGCATCCGAAGGTCAGAATCGTAACCTATGAAGGAGAATTTAATTATTCCGGAATTAATAATTATGGCGCTTCCTTTGCGGAGGGAGAGTTTTTGCTTCTTCTGAATAATGACACTCAGGTCATCTCCGCAAACTGGATGGAGGAAATGCTCATGTACGGGCAGCGGGAGGATGTGGGCGCGGTGGGCGCGAAGCTTTACTACGCCGACAGGACCATTCAGCACGCCGGAATTGTGCTGGGGCTGGGAGCGCACAGAACGGCGGGGCATTCCCACTATAAGGTCAGCATTGAAAATGTAGGTTATATGGGGCGGCTCTGCTATGCGCAGGATGTTTCCGCGGTGACCGGCGCCTGTCTGCTTGTGCGGAAAAAATGGTTTGATGAGCTGGGAGGTCTGGATGAGAGCTTTGCTGTGGCTCTGAACGATGTGGATTTTTGCCTGCGTCTGCGCCAAAAGGGATTGCTGAATGTATTCACCCCGTTCGCGGAGCTTTATCATTTTGAATCCAATTCCAGAGGTCTGGACGATCAGGGAGAAAAAGCGAAGCGCTATGATGAGGAGGCCGAACATTTCCGGAATAAGTGGAAAGAAGTGCTGGAGGAGGGTGATCCGTATTATAATCCCAACTTTTCTCTGGACAGAAGCGATTTTAGTCTGCGGCTGTGAAAGTTCCTCTGCAACCGGCAAAAGACCCGCTTCTATCTGCTGATGCTGCCCGGCGACAAGCATTTTCTCACCAAAGAGCTGTCCGGCCAGATTGGCAGCAGCCGGTTGTCCTTCGCCTCTTCTCAATCAATATATGGAAGAATTCCTGCATATCGCTCCCGGCTCTGTCAGTGTCATGGGCCTGATGAACGACAGAGAAAATCGCGTGCAGCTTCTCATTGACAGGGACGTTCTGGAAGGAGAATATTTTGGCTGCCACCCCTGCGTCAGCATCTCCAGTATCCGCATGAAAATGCGCGACCTGATTGAGATTTTCCTGCCGGCGGTGGGACATGAGTCGGTGTATGTGGACTTATAGCTTCTTTTCATAAGCTTCCAGTTGATGAAATATTCCGGTAATTTTTACAGTGTATGTGCTGATGCTGAATATTACAATATAATTCATTTGCGGAACAATTGCTTCGCGATAGCCTTTTTTGGCCAGATAAGTATCATTGCATGGAGGAAACTGATATGGATTTTCCTCCATGCGGGAATAGATGTTTTCGATACCATCTAAAAGATGAGCAGCGGCCTGATCGCTTTTTAAATGAAAGAGTAAATAATCGATAATGCTGTCCAAAAGTTCATCGGCGTATTCACTGACGATTAATTTATATGCCATACTTAGTCCTCATTTCTTTTAAGGCAAGTCTGGCATCTTTTGTCTGGTTATTTTCAAATTGCTCTTCGGAGATCTCAATATCTCTGTAAATGCTAAGCTGACGCATGATATTTTCATATACCTCCATGCTCATGATTACCATATCTCCATATCCGTTTTTGGTAATAAAAATAGGGTTATCCGCCTTGTGGCACATATCGGAAATCTCAGAAGTATTTTTCAGATTTTTAATAGGTATAATCTGTGGCATTTATATTCACCTCCTGCTATATTGGATGGGCAAATTGTACCATGATTATGCCCTGGATTCAAGGGTATGATTTCAAAATGTTCGGAAAAGATTACAACACAAAACAGGCATGACCGTAAAAATCATGCCTGTTTCTGATATATAGATTTCAGGTTGGAGGGATTATTTAAGCTTTTTACCCGAAATACCTCTTCAGCAGCCCTTCCAGCGCCTTGCCGTGCCTTGCCTCATCGCGGGCCATCTCATGAACGGTGTCGTGAATCGCGTCCAGATTGTTCTTCTTGGCGCACTTGGCCAGCTCCACCTTTCCGGCGGTAGCGCCGTACTCGCATTCCACTCTCCAGGCCAGATTTGCCTTGGTGGAGTCCTTCATATTGGGCTCCAGGTCCTCGCCCAGAAGCTCCGCGAACTTGGAGGCATGCTCCGCTTCCTCGTAGGCTGCTTTCTCCCAGTAAAGGCCGATTTCCGGATAGCCCTCGCGGTGCGCGATGCGGGCCATACACAGATACATGCCGACCTCAGAGCACTCACCCTCAAAATTTGCCTTCAGCTGGTCGAAGATGTATTTCTTGTCCTCTTCGCTGATGTCGGGGTTATTCTTCACAGTCTTGTCATAGATGCCGTACTCATGCTCTGCGG
>JAJQCU010000297.1:1089-3363 GCA_021202575.1 Lachnospiraceae bacterium | reverse complement strand
ATAGGTAAGTTCCGTTTCCTCTGGGAACAGGCCTGACCGGATTTCCATCCATCCAGAACCGGACATTTCTCTCATCCACCGCAGCTGATGTGGTTGTATCAATCAGTCGGACCACCAGGTCCAGGCTGTGGTGAATTGTTGATGCTTGCAACTGTTATCCCTCCCCTCCTTCCTCTCCGGTAATATGCAGCCCAAAGGACGCGTCCACGACTCTCGGAGTATCGATGACCACCTCGCTGGATAAAAATACGGGTGCCGCCTTGTAAAACAGGCTGATCTGATAAGGCTTGTTGATCGCCTGCCACACCCTCACCTTCTCCTCCAGACTTATCTTCGCCTGAGACAGTACTATGGGAGGTTCCTGGGTATCCAGCCAGGACTGCAGCTGACTGGGAAGGACAGAGCTGTTGTCATTGACAATCTGCGCTACCCTTCCGATGATCTTCTGAATATCCGGCGCCTTCAACCCCATCTGGGAGGAACCGTTGATGAAGACCATATAGTAAAGGCCGTATGGCCTGGGCGGTTTTTTTAACTGGACCCTGCCCTTCTGCATATAGGGCTGCTGGGTCACGTCGCTTTCCTCCCGGATATCGTACAGATACAGTCCGAGGATATAGTCCACGTCCTGATCCGCCGGGGAGGAAATCTCAATATTATTGGGAGACGGGATGGGCTCAGGGCACATCTTGCTGCGAAGCGTCCTCACGATGTAAGCGCTGACGTCCGCGATAATCGGATAATCTGCCATATCTCTTCTCCTTTGCTCTATTTCATCTCGACAGCGGTTTTCACCGTGAGAACGGTGACCGGTACAGCGGCATCAAGCTCATATGCTCCCAGCTCCCCATCAGCCGCGTCATAAAAGCGGATCTGCAGCTCCGATATATCAGAAAGGCTGTCAGCCACCAGAATCTCATCTGTCCCCGTCCGGCTTCCGATCCGCGTATCTCCGCTCCACAGCTCAAAGGAAGCGATATCCTCCGCGTATTCCTCCGGAACGGATACCTCCAGAGAAAAGGTCTGTTCCCCGGGATATGCCCGGACCAAAACCACAATGCCTGCCTTCTCCATCTCATCAGCGGTTTCTTCCCCGGTCTCCTCCGCGAAAAGCTCACCCGACGCAATGGCCGAAAGGCCGCCGCCCGTCAAGCTGTTCAGGGAATAATATGCCTGCCGGTATTCTTTTCCGGCCTCCAGGATATCCAGCTTAAGCGTTTCCATCTCCTCCGTCAGGGACTGATACTCCTCCTTCGACAATTCCCCCAGGCGGTATCTGACCCTGTACAGCTTCTGACTGCCCTGAAGCTCCTCCAGCTCTTCCTGCAGACTGAGATATGTATCGCGCAGGCTCGTCAGGCTGTCATACGCTTCCTTCACGCTTTCGGTTAGCTCCTGGATCTGCGAGTTCATCTCCAGAACCCGGTTCTGATACTCCAGTATGGCATCATGGAGTACGTAGGCGTCCTCTTCTTCGGCCTCTTCCTCCTCTGTGGCGCTCTCTGTGGCCTGAGCCGTGCCGCCGGTCTGATCATCGCTTTCAGAAGCCTGCGTTTCCTCCGCGGTTTCCGCCCCGCTCCCGGATTCCTGAGCCCCTTCGACGGTCTGTTCACCCGCCCCATCGCCGGCTGTTACATTAGCAGCCCCCTCAGAATCATTCAGGGCCTCTGCCGTCTCAAGAGCCGCCGTCCGCTCCTCCCAGTACGCTGTATATTCCTCGTAAAAAGCGTCTGTATCTATGCTCTCCCCCGCGGCCGCGATCACAATATATTCAAAAATACTGTCCGGAATGGGATATTCCTCATTCAGAACCGTGTAGTCTGTCCACATCTCCAGAAGTGCTTCCAGGCAATCCTTCCAGGCGCTCAGGCATCCCTCATCCTTCTGCACTGCCCAGTCCGTCAGCTCCTCCAGATGCCCTTCCCAGAGAGTGTCGTCCACCTCCGCGTCATCGAAGACCGTATCCTCCGCAATCTCCTCCCCGATAAGAGATGACAGCTCTTCCATGACTGTTTTCAGCGCGTCCCGATCCTCCTCCAGGCTTTCTGAGAGCGCATCCACCTCATCCTCCAGGGACTCCTGTAAGGAAGCCTCCCCCTGTCCGGACTTCACCAGGGCCTTTGTCTTTGTCAGGGAAGTGTTTTTTTCCTCCAGCAATTCCTCCTGAACGGAAATTCTTTCCTGACAGGTGAGCATCTGTATGTACAGATTCGCGATTTCACTCTCCAGCTCAACCCTTCGGCTGTTTAATTTTGCCTCTGTCAGGGAAACCTC
>JAJQCU010000297.1:0-1079 GCA_021202575.1 Lachnospiraceae bacterium | reverse complement strand
GAGTCATCACGGAATAATATTCCGCGAGGCTTTCTCCCTCCGAAAGCGTCACCTCAAGAAGCGCGGACCAGGCTTCGTCCTCCTCCTCGCTTCCCCCGGCGGCAATGACAGCCTGTCTGAGATTTTTCTGCTGTACGGCAAGCTCATTGGTCAGCGATATGTACTCCGCGTCAGAGGCAAGGGCCAGCTCCAGGGAGCTTTCCAGCGTCAGATTCTGTTCCCCGCTCTGTCCGGCGCTCAGATCAGCGCTCACAGCCTGCGTCTGAACTCCCGCGCCCGCTGTCACTAAAACCGCTGCCAGGGCCGCCGCCGTCAATCTGATCTTCATCCGGCCTGTCCCTCCTCTTTCTCGATGGTATAAAAGGAAAACGTACCGCCAGAACCCGTGGACCAGAAGGTATATGTCAGCCCATCCTTCGTATAGGTATATGCCGTACACTGCCCACTGTACGCTTCCACCTCCAGATAATCGTCGTAGACCCCGCTCGTTTCAAGACTCACAGCGCCACTATCACCGCCCGTCAGGTAAAAGGCGACAGCCTGGGAAAGATCCACCTCCACTGTCTGCCCCTGCGCCGCGGTGCCGAAATAATTGTCCAGCGAGGTTTTATCCGAAAGCCGGCTGTTTCCCGCAAGGAATTCGTCCTTCAGCACAAGGATCCGGGAAGCGGTGATCTCATCGTCCAACGTGGAAGCGTCCGCGTCATTGGCATAGACCGCGTCTATGTCCCGTAGCACTACCGCCAGACTGTCGCCATACTCATAAATCAGCCTTTCCCCTGTATAGCTCTCCGAAATTTCCGACGCTTTTTTCCCAAGAAGCTCGCTGTATACCGGCTCATCCCTGCTGAAGGTTCCGGTGTAAATCAGGCTTCCGGCCGCGTTGTACAGACTGCCGCTTCCCTCTTTGTACCCTGCAGAGAACTCTCCCTCATATTCAAGGGTGCCGTTCTCCCGGTAGAGCTTTCCGCTGCCGCTGAATTCATTATCCTCAAAATCCCCTGTATACATCAGCGTGCCGTCATCATAATAGCGGGTGCCGGTCCCCTGATATTCGTTATATTCAAAATTTCCCTGAT
>JAJQCU010000137.1:2723-3368 GCA_021202575.1 Lachnospiraceae bacterium | reverse complement strand
CCAATAAGCTTCTGAAAACCTATCCCTACACCACAGGCTTAAAGACCGGCTCCACCTCGAAGGCGAAATTCTGTATTTCCGCCACCGCGAAGAAGGACGACATTGAGATGATTGCCGTGGTTATGGGCTGTGAAAACAGCGCGGACCGCTTCACGGAGGCGGCGGCTCTGCTGAATTACGGCTATTCTGTCAGCTCTCTCTATGTGGACGAAAACCTGTACACACTGGATGCGATTGAGGTAACCGGCGCCATTGTAAAGGAAGCGGATATCGCCTACAGCGGAGCCTTCCGCTATCTGGATACGGAGAACCGGGATATTTCCCAGATTGTGAAAAGCTTTGAGCTGCCGGAAAAAGTGGAAGCGCCGGTGGAGGAGGGACAGGTGGCGGGATACGCGGTTTACTCGCTGAACGGCCAGGAGATCGGCCGCACGGAGATTGTGTATACTCAGACAGTGGACGCGGCGTCGCTGTGGGATTTTTATAAATACGCGGTTTCAGCGTTTCTGCTGTGAGATTTCTTCTGCCGGCATGCTTCTGCTCAATCCTGCTGCGGAATTCCGCTGAGAGACTTAATTTTCGTTGTCGGGAGCTTTTCGCTGAGAGACTTAATTTTCGTTGCCGGGAGCTTTTCGCTGAGAGACT
>JAJQCU010000137.1:0-2686 GCA_021202575.1 Lachnospiraceae bacterium | reverse complement strand
CCGGAATGGAAGGTAATGAGTTTTATGATTTTTTTTGCGGCGCTGCTTATCATCGCGGCCTGCCTGATTATATTCCATGATATTCATTATTTTCATATTGTGAGATATCAGCTGACCCACCCGAAGCTGAAAAAGGCTCTGCGCCTTGTGGTGCTGGCCGACCTGCACGACGCCAGGTTTGGAAAGCACAACGAAAGGCTCGCCGCGAAGGTGAGAGAGCTGTCGCCGGATCTGATTCTCATTGCGGGGGATATGGTCACCAGCGGGAAGCATTCGGATTATACGGGGGCGGAGGATCTGCTCTGCGGCCTTGCGGGAATGTTTTCGATTTATTATGGAATGGGCAATCATGAGAGCAGAATTGTGAGTGATCCGGTTTATTATGGAATGGGTAATCATGAGAGCAGAATTGTGAACGATCCGGAGGAGAATGGAGAGCGTTTTGAAGAATATAAGCGGAAGCTGTCCCGGGCCGGCGTGGTGTTTCTGCAGAATGAGACGGTTGTGCTTGACGAGTACAATATCGCCCTTCACGGCCTGGAGCTGGAGAAGGAATATTACCGGAAATGGGGCAGAAGCTCTCTCCCTTCTTATTACATGAAGGAAAAATTCGGGAAGGCTTCCCCGGAAGCGTTTCACCTTCTCATTGCCCACAATCCCGAGTTTTTTCCGCAGTACGCGGACTGGCGCGCGGATCTGGTGGTCAGCGGGCATGTCCACGGCGGAATCGTCAGGCTTCCTGTGCTGGGCGGTGTGGTTTCCACCAGCTTTCGCCTGTTCCCGAAGTATGACGGCGGCCTTTTTATGGAAAAAAATTCCGCCATGGTGATCAGCCGGGGACTGGGCTGGCATTCCATTCCCGTCCGGATGTTTAACCCGGGCGAGTGCGTGGTGATTGATTTAAAACCTGGAGAAAAAGCGGATGGCCATATCTGTAAAGCTGGAGAAATTTGAGGGTCCTCTGGACCTTTTGCTTCATCTGATTGAAAAAAATAAAATCGACATTTACGACATCCCTATCGTGGAGATCACGGATCAGTATCTGGATTATATCCGCGCCATGGACCACGAGGACCTGGACGTGGTCAGCGAATTTCTGGTGATGGCGGCCACCCTTCTGGATATCAAATGCAAAATGCTTCTGCCCAAAGAGACGGACGAGGAGGGGGAGGAGCAGGATCCCAGGGCGGAGCTGGTGGAGCGGCTTTTAGAGTACAAGCTTTATAAGTACATGTCCCTGGAATTAAAGGACAGAGAGCTGATGGCCGGACGGGCCGTATACCGGGGGGAAAGGCTGCCCGAGGAAGTGAAGGCATATAAGGCCCCGTTAAATTATGAGGAGCTGGCCGGGGATATGAACCTCCGGAAGCTGTACGCCATGTTTGAGCAGCTTTTAAAGCGCCAGGAGGACAAGGTGGATCCCATCCGCAGCCGGTACGGGGATATCAAAAAGGAGGCTGTGGACGCGGAGAAAAAGGCGGGGTATGTTGAGCATTTTATTCTGACGCACAGGCATTTCCGTTTTCAGGAGCTTTTGGAGAATTCTCATTCCAGAGAGGAGATTGTGGTCACCTTTCTGGTGCTTCTGGAGCTGATGAGGATGGGAAAGGTGACGGCGGAGCAGAACGGGCTTTTTGACGATATCAGGATTACCTCTCAGGAGACCTTTGAGGATGAGGAGGCTGATGAGGAGGATGGGGATTACGTGAGAGCGGGGGCGCAGGAGGACGATGGAGCAATCGGAGGCGAAAGCCGCAATTGAGGCAATTTTATTTACAGTAGGCGACAGCGTGGAGATTTCACGGCTGTGCCAGGCGACGGGGCTTGACAAAAAGACGGTGACGGGGCTGCTTAGGGAGCTGCAGGGCGAGTATGAAGCGAGAAGCAGCGGCCTGCAGCTGGTATTTTTAGAGGATGCCGTGCAGATGGGCACCCGGCCGGAGTATTACGAGCAGATCATTCAGATCGCTAAAACGCCCAAAAAAATCACCCTCTCGGAGACAGTGCTGGAGACCATGGCAATTGTGGCCTATAAGCAGCCGGTGACCCGCGTGGAGATTGAGAAGATCCGCGGCGTCAGCAGCGACCGCGCCATCAATAAGCTGCTGGAATATGATCTGATTCAGGAGCTGGGGCGGCTGGACGCGCCGGGGAGACCCATTCTTTTCGGCACCACGGAGCAGTTTCTGCGCACCTTTGGGTTAAGCTCCACGGAGGATATGCCGGAGATTTCCGCCCTGCAGGTGGAGGAATTCAAGCAGCAGGCGCAGGAGGAGATATCCCTGAAGCTGGATGTTTAGGAACTGTCCTTTTGCCGTTTTCCTCATTTCTCTGCAAAACCGGATATTCCGGATGTTTTGCCGGGGTTGTATCTTTGTACTTTAACGGCGTCCTCGCCACATATTTTACAGAGATTAATTGGAGGTTTTGCGGGAGCTTCGGTGTATTTTTTCAGTCATTATATCGGGGATATCCGAAGGATAAAAACGGCGGTGTTCGGGATTCTGCTTGCTGTCGGCCTGTGGGCCGGGCAGGTCAGCGCCCGGGCGGGGGAGCCGCAGACAATCAGCAAGAGCGACCTGTTCAGCCAGGCGGCGGTTCTGATGGACGCCTCCACCGGCCGCGTTTTATATGGAAAAAATGAGGATACCGTTCTTGCCATGGCCAGAAACACCAAGATTTTGAC
>JAJQCU010000295.1 GCA_021202575.1 Lachnospiraceae bacterium | reverse complement strand
ATTCTAAGGACGATGCGGGCCTGCGCGTTTCAGAGGAGAGGTACGGTTCTCATTTCATGCGCAGGCTGCTTGTCCTGATGAGCCTTGCCGGTGCGGCGACCACCGCTTACACAAATGTGAAACGACGGGTGGCCCTGTGTGATAATCAGATTCGTCCGGATTCTGAACAGAAGCCAGACCAGCCTGGCCAGGGATTACAAACCGGGCAGGAGGCGGAGAAGGTACAGGAGCCGGAAAACAGGGAAGGAACACAGAATGTACGGGAACCGCAGCCTGTGATTGGGCAGTATAGTCCGGCCAGAAGAGTTCTGATTACTGGTGCGAATTCCTATATCGGTACGGCTGTGGAGAACTGGCTGAAAAAGACGCCCGACAGCTATCAGGTGGATACCCTTGATATGAAAACCTCCGCCTGGCGGGATTATGATTTTTCCGGATATGACGTGATTTTTCATGTGGCCGGGATTGCCCACGCGGATGTTGGAAACGTGACCGAAGAACAGAAGCGGCTTTATTATCAGGTGAATACACAGCTGGCGGTGGAAACCGCGCGGAAGGCAAAGGATGAGGGTGTGAGGCAGTTTATTTTCATGTCCTCCATGATTGTGTACTCCGGCTGTGAGGAAAAGCTGATCACAATGGATACGGTTCCGAAGCCGGAAAATTTTTACGGCGACAGCAAGTGGCAGGCGGATCAACCGATCAGAGCCATGTCGGATGAGAGCTTTCGGGTGGTTGTCCTGCGGCCGCCGATGATATACGGAAAGGGAAGCAGGGGCAATTATCCGCTTCTTGCAAAGATGGCGGGCAGCCTGCCTGTATTTCCGATTGTTAAGAATAAGCGTTCCATGCTCTATATTGAAAATCTGTGCCAGTTTGTCAAACTGATGATTGACAATGAGGAGGAGGGAATCTTTTTTCCGCAGAACGAGGAGTATACCAACACCTCCGATATGGTGCAGATGATTGCGCAGGCAAAGCGCCATCCGCTGATTATGCTGCCGTTTACGGATTTGCCGGTCAGGCTCCTGTTTCGGATTCCCGGTAAAATCGGCGCCATGGCGAAAAAAGCCTTCGGGGATTCCGCCTACGATATGGAAATGAGCGAGTATAAAGAGGCTTATTGTGTCAGGACACTGTCAGAATCGATCCGTCTGACGGAGGCCGTTGAGCCAGAAGAAGAAACGCAACCGGGGAAAATATGAAAAAGGTATTGATACTTGCCTCTGTGGCATCCATGATTGATCAGTTTAATATGCCCAATATTGAGCTTTTACAGAGCATGGGATATTCTGTGGACGTGGCCTGTAATTTCCGGGAGGGCAATACCTGCTCAGAGGAAGAGATCAGAACTTTGCTTGAGAGGCTCTGGCAAAAACGGGTTGGGTGCTATCAGATTGACTTTGCCCGGGATGTCACAGAGCTTGCCCGGAATGTAAAGGCCCTCTGGCAGGTGGAGCATTTACTGCAAAAGAATGATTACGCGTTCCTTCACTGCCACTCGCCTATTGGCGGCGTGGTGGGACGGATTGCCGGAAAGCTGATTGGTACCAGGGTGATTTATACCGCGCATGGCTTCCACTTTTATAAAGGCGCTCCGGTCAGGAACTGGCTGATTTATTACCCCATAGAAAAGCTGTGCTCATACTGTACGGATGTCCTGATTACAATTAATCAGGAGGATTATAAAATCGCGCGGGAGAGGATGAAGGCAAAAAGGGTGGAATATCTCCCCGGTGTAGGTGTGAATTTGGCCAGATTTGACAGGGAAGCGGCGGACAGGGATGCCGTGAGAAAGAAGCTTGGAATTCCGGAGGGGATGACCTGGGTTTTGTCGGTTGGGGAGCTGATTGAGAGAAAGAATCAGGAGGCTTTCATCAGAGCTGTTGCCCGGACGAAGGGAATCTGTCTCACGATTGCGGGCCAGGGACCCTTGCGGGAGCATCTGCTGGGCCTCATCGATGAGCTGGGTGTCACTGACAGGGTCAGGCTTCTGGGCTTCAGAACTGATATTTCGGAATTATGTGCCGGAGCGGATATTTTTGCGCTGCCGTCATTTCAGGAGGGACTGTCCATGGCACTGATGGAAGCCATGTCCAGCGCGAAGCCGGTGGTTTGCAGTCAGATTCGCGGCAATACAGACCTGATTGACCAGGGAAGGGGCGGTTTCTTCTTTGACCCTGACAGTGTGGAGAGCATGGCGGCTTCCTTAAATAAGATCATGAACGCTGATCTGGAGGCCATGGGCGCGTACAACAGGCTGAAAATCAGACAATTTGATCTGCGGACAGTGTTAGAGCGGGAGAGGGAAATTTATTCAGATATTTCCCGCATGGAGTAAAGGATGATCTCTGTAATCATACCCGCGTACAACGCGGAACGGTTCCTGAAAAATACAGTGGACAGCGTTTTGAAACAGACCTATTCTGATTTTGAGATTTTGCTTGTCAATGACGGTTCCACGGATGGAACGAAGGAGATTTGCGAAAAACTGGCGGCTCAGCATCCGCGGATCAGATTTTTTGACAAAGAAAACACAGGTGTTTCCGCGACGCGCAATGTGGCTCTGAGAAATATGAAAGGGGAGTATGTCTTTTTCCTGGATTCTGACGATGTGATTCCGGAGTATGCCTTTGAAATTCTTATGGGTGAAATGAAAAAAAGCGCCTGCGACGCGGTCTTTGGCTATCATGCCTACGGCTACGGAGACAGGCTGATGCCGAGGATTCCCAGGGTGAAATCCGGAGAATATACCTATGAAGATTTCCGGGGTATTTTTCTTGATGACGGAACTCTGACGGGAATTTTATTTGGAAGCGCCTGCGGCGTGCTTTACAGAACGAGCGTGATCCGGGAGAATTCTATTTTTTTTCATGAGAAGGTGCTTTCCAATGAGGACGGCCTTTTTAACTTTATGTTTCTGAGGGCGGCGTCGAAGATCCGGGTTCTGGACTCTCCTTATGTTTATGTCTATAACCAATGGAAAAGCAATAAAAACAGGCCGCTGACGAAGGATATCAGGCTGGTGAACGCCGAGGTTTATATTGAGCGGTGGATGGAAGAGGAGGGAATCCGGGAGGAGTTTGAGGCTCAGCTTCTGACGCGAAAGGTCATGATCGCCTTTCTCAATTCTATCCGCGTGGGGGATTCTAGGACAAATCTGCGGGAGGCGAGAGAATTTTTAAAGCAGGAGTTTACAGACTCTCAGGTACAGCTTGGCCTCCGGCATATGGATTATGAGCATATGAGCAAATATAAAAAGCTGATTTGCGGTTTGATGCGTCACAGGCTGTATGTTTTGTTTTATTTTGTGATCAGATATATATATCCGGTTGCGGGCAAGGTAATAAAGAGGTAGCTGATATTGAATAAACAATATAAAAAAC
>JAJQCU010000260.1 GCA_021202575.1 Lachnospiraceae bacterium | reverse complement strand
AAGCTGACGCCCTCAAAAGCAATATCCTGAGGAGAAACGGCAGTCACATTTCTTCGATCCCTTCTCTCAGGCAGTGCCAGAAAATCCCGGAATTAATCCAGACGTTTGGCGTATTCCATCATTCTGGCCACCTGCCAGGAGGAGTTCTTGATTTTGGTGGTCAGGGAGGGGGCTGAATTGATGGCCGCGGTAAACTGTCCCAGAGTGACCGTTCCATACAGAAAAGACCATGCCAGCGTAATAATCAGAAATACCGAATATACCATCCCAAGGACCTGACTGCCGCCGCTCATAACGGTCGCTTTCTGACCCTCTTTCATGGTTTCCTGAAGCACCTCGCCGCTGTATCGGTTCCATTTTTCCTCCATCAGTTCATAACTGTCAAAAACCTTCATCTCATAGATCGCGTGCTTATTGGAGAGAAGATTTTTCAGATCAGACATTTTTTTCTGCTGACCAACAGTGTCACGCATAACCTGATCCACAATATAAGCGGAAACATAATTCATAAACATCATCGGCACTGCCAGCAGTGCAAGTCCCAGACCTGTCCAGATGGAAATCGTCATATAGACCCAGAGCATGGAACCGATGGATACAAGCATCTGCACCGTCATAACCGTATAAATGAACACATCACACAGCGTATTTACCGGCTCCCGCTCCCTGCTCATCCGCTGTAAAACTTCCTGCGCCCCCTGATCCTCAAAAACGCTGTACTCTAAATTTTCCATTTTTTCCATGACCACAGGCGAAAGCTTCTCGGTCAGTTTTGCCTCGATAGGCGTTCTCTCATATCCCGCAAATTTTTGCAGCACGCCCCAGGAGAACATCATTCCCACCAGACAGATGCCGTAAATCAACATCTGGCGAAAACCATCGCCGCTTTGCGCGTACAAAATGCCGCTGTCCACCAGTCTCTGTATCACCACAATCTGCAGACCGGAAAAAAGTCCGGGGATATTGTAGCCCAGCACCAGCAGCGCGGCGTTCACCGGCGCGTACCGGAAGGCATATCTCACGGACATCCAGCAATTTCTCAATATCTTCATTCTCAGGCGTCCTCCTCCCTTTCGCCTGTATCTTAGCATGGCATTTGCATGCCTCGAACGATTCTGTCATTTTTAACCGAAAAAATGTCATTTTCGGGATTTCTGTTCAAAGCCGCCAGAAAAGGGGTAACCCGACTCGTCAAGCTCCAAATTCCATCCTGACCACCGCTGTGAAAACTCCTGGCTCTCTGTTGACAGCCAGACTTCCTCCATACCGATGAGCAATCCGCTCTACGCTCCTAAGCCCCAGCCCGTGACCAACGACATTATCTTTGTCTTCCTTTGCAGAAGACAGTTCTTCCGATGCGGAATTCACCACACGAATATCATAAAACGTCTCCTGCCTGCGAATGGAAATCCGGATAAAGCGCCCGCTCTCCAGCTTTTCACATGCCTCGATGGCATTATCTAGCAGATTTCCCAGCACCGTGCAGAAATCATTCGCAGCATCCCTCAGGTCTGAAAGCGGGCAGACTTCCACCGTGACAGAAATATCCTCTCTCTTTGCCTGATAAATTTTGCGGCTTAATATCGCGTCCGCAGCGCTTGAGCCGCTCCGAATGGGCAGTCCAGATACTCCTCCATCTCTTCGTATCTATGATCTTTTGCCAAAAGTTCCAGCACCCCGAGCTGATTTTTCAGATCATGCCACAGTTCCCTGGTCTGCTGGTACTGCTCATCCACACTCTTTAAATAAGAATACTCCTTTTGCTCACGCATGCGTTGAGCCTCCTCCTGTTTTGCCAGCATAGCCTTTTTCTGACAGCGGCCATACGCATATTCTGAGGCAAAGAAAAGTAAAAGCAGGCCGCAAACCACCGCGAAAGACAGATAAAACGGCAGCGTCATGGCAAAAATCAGCAGCAGCATCTGCAAAGCCAGACACAAATTCCAGATCCAGCCGGTCTCCTTTTCCTGCTGCTCCAAAAAACTTCGCTCATCCTGCACTGTCTCTGTCCCATTCAGATTCCCGCTCGTAACCAGTTCCGTCAGTTCCTCCGTCCGGATTGGCAGAAAACAGGGAAACAGCAGCGCCTCTGTCATCAAAATCTGCATGTACAACAATAGAGAACTGATTTCTCCACCGGCCCGCACGCCGGAAATGACAACGGTGCAAAGGCGGATCACACCGATACTGTAAATCTGATAGCGCAAAAAACGCCGAAGCAGCCTGTCCGCTTTCTTTGAAAAAGCGCCGCTCTTCCGACGGGCTTCGACGCATAATTTCATCATATAAAAGAGCAAATTCACTATGTATATAAAAACACCAAACCGTAGCTCCACTTTTCTCTCCCATCACCGCTATCAACCGACTCCGTCCAGCAAAAGCCTCCGGTTCACCTCATCCCTGTAAGCCCTGCTGATCGGAATCACCGCTCCATTTTCCATCCGCAGCTGCTTTTCCTTCCACCCTGCCACATGGCGTACCTGCACCAGATAACTTTTGTGGCAGCGAAGAAAAGCGTCGCCGCAAAACTCCGCCTCCAACTCATCCAGCTTCCGATAAAAATGATACGTCTGCTTTTCCGTATGCAGATATACCATTCTCTTATTGCTCTCCAGATAATAAATATCCTTTTTTCTGACCCGGCAGATTTCCCGCTCGCAGGTAAACTGAAAATAATTCTCCGCGGCCAGTTCCCTGCGGCAGTCCTCCATCACCCTTGTGATTTCTAACTCCATCTGACTTTTTAACAGATATCGAAACGCCCTGACCTCATAGCCTTTCTGCACATAGGAGGAGAGGCTGGTCAGAAACACAAGGAGCGAGCCGCACCCGGCTTTGCGCAAAAGTTCAGCTGTTTCAAAACCGTTCAAAGTTCCATTGGTTCCCTGATTTTCAGATACCCTTTCTCCCTGAATGCGTTTTTGCGGCATCCCCGCATCCAGCAGAATATCCAGAAAAATCACATCAAACAGACAGCCATTTTCCCAGGCTTTGAGAAGCGCTTCGCCGCTTTGATAAATCCCGATATTCAATTCATAACCTTTTAAAATACTGTCCGAAACAAGTAAATTCCGGATATGCTCCGTAAAAACCGGTTCGTCATCACAGACCGCAATGTACAACACCATTCCATCCCCTGTTCATTTATGTTTATATTGTTAAAAGCTTCCGGCTGACTGTAAATTACAGCTTTTCACTGAAAATATTTTTGTACCCTTCCCCGTAAATCTCATTCGCGCTGGTCACAATCATGAAGGCTTCCGGGTCCTCCTGCTTTACAATCTCCTCGGCTCCGGGCAGAAGATTTTTATGCATCACCACCATCAGGACCTCCTTATCCCGGCCGCTGTAGCCGCCCCCCCCATGCACATAGGTAAGGCCGATGTCCAG
>JAJQCU010000332.1 GCA_021202575.1 Lachnospiraceae bacterium | reverse complement strand
ATGCCATGTATATCAGCAATAACTGTATACTTCCAAAAGACTGGACGACGGAAACCCTGATGAAACCGCATAAGTCCATGCCGTTCAATCCATCCATCGCCAATGCATTTATCGCGCTGGATATATTGAGGCTTGGGGACGTGGCATACAGAAAATATGCGAAGCCTGCCGGGAACTTGGTACACCAAATCCGGAATATACCGTGCTTGGCAATGACCTGACCGTGAAATTTACTGCTCTTGAAAGCGCAAAAATTTCTGATTTTAAAACGCCAAACCGCCAAAATGGCGGTTTAGATGGCGGTTTAAGTGGCGGTTTAGAAGATGAAACGCAGATTGTATATAGGAAAATACTGGAAATTATTGCAAACAATTCCAAGGTCACGCAAAAGGAAATAGCGCAAAACTCCGGCATTCCTCTCCGAACAGTACAACGAGTCATGAAAGAACTCACCGCACGAGGACAGATACATCGACAAGGCAGTAAGCGGTATGGATATTGGAAAATAACTGGTTAAATAAAAAAAGAGCCAGAAGGCTCAAAATAAGCGAGGTATAGAAAAATGGCTGGAAATACAGTAATCGATGCAATGTGGGATGATTCCCCTATTGATGTATCAACGGAAGTGAATTTTATCTGGTCTATCGCAAACAAGCTGCGTGGACCTTATCAGAGCGACAAGTATAAGGATGTTATCATTCCGATGGTTATCATCCGGCGCTTTGAGTGCGCTCTTGCGCCGACAAAACAGGCCGTCGTGGACAAGTACAAAGAGAATCCGAATTTCCCGCCCAAGGCGATGTATCGTATTTCCGGTTTCCAGTTTTACAATACCAGTGAATATGACCTGGCGGAGCTGTGCAACGACTCCGATCACCTCGCTGCGAATTTCAAGAGTTACATTACCGGTTTTTCTCCTAACGTGAGTGAGATTCTGCTATTCGCCGAGAAAGGTCTGGATTTCTTCAAGCAGATAGACAAGATGGACAAGAACAATCGTCTGCTGTCTGTGGTGAAGGCATTCTCGGAATTGGATTTGAATCCTCGAACCATCGACAATGTAAAGATGGGATATATATTTGAGGAGTTGATTCGGAAATTTTCTGAAAATGCCGAGGCTGGTGACCACTATACTGGCAGAGACATCATTAAGCTGATGGTCAATATCCTGCTGGCAGAAGGCTGCGACGATATCTTCGACGATGGTAAGGTCATCACAATTTTGGATATTTATCCCGCATATTTGATACAATTCAACGGAGCTGTGCGCGAGTGTGCATAGGGGTGTGCAAAGGGATTTTAGGGTATGCAGGAAAGCGTAAGGGTGTGCAGATGAGGAATTTACATTCGATTGATTGATTTCAAAGGAGAAAGAACTTGGGTCTAGCAGATTTTTTTGATTTTTGTGAAAAATACGGAAGAACAGCAGCAGTAATAATACTCCTTGGATTTGCGGCGGCAGCATTATTTTTCCCGATATTCAAGGATAAAATATTGTACAAGTTCCGACATAAAAGAAACAGGTGGTATTTCTTCTTCGCAATAGTATATGCGATTATGGGGTTGTTGCTGTTTGAATTAAATTTGACTACATCTAAATGGCTGGTAGTACTGATGGGTTTGGATGTGGTTTATTTTATTATCTGCATTTACACAATGGATCATGAGCTCCCGTATGCTCATCACATGCTTCAAAAATATGAACGGTTTTTAGAAGATGGTCTTGCATCAGAGCATATTGATTATTTCGAATCAAAGCATTTGCACCTAAGGGTCTGTTTTAATCGTAAACCAACACCAGAAAAGTTTTTTATGTGTATTCAAACGGGATCGGTTCATCCGCGTTTTCATCTACATATTTATGATTCAAAATAAAATAAGGTGTCAGACAGATTGGAGTTACTTCGTTTTTACTTCGTTCGGGAACAAGGCGTTGAAAAATCCTTTCTTTTAAGGGTTTGTAGAATGGGGCACGGGATTCGAGTCCCATTATCTCCATTTTAGCTGTTAAAGTAACTACAGAAAATCTCGTATAAGCATAAAGCGCAAATTCAGCTGATTATCGTGGAAGAGGCAGGATAGGAATCTATCCGGATCTCCTCAGGTAGTTGGCTTTTTTGTGCTTCCTGACGAAAATTGGGGTATTGGGAATTATCCAGATTCGAAAACAATCCATTTCCCGTCCATATATACTTCGATAGTTCCTTCCAATCCGTATTGATACCCGTACCCTGTTCCGAAGTTCGACTGGTTGTCATTGGATGGAATTTCTGTACTTCCCACAGATGAGGCAATTTCTCCATCCATCATGCCGTACCGGGCAGTCATGGTACTCTCCTGTCCTGTACTGCAATATAAGATCCCGTTAACCATGACCATTAGGTCTATGCTGTCGGTTTCTTCTGCTCCTGACATTGAGCCATCCGGCAGCACGTAAAAACTATAGTCTGCAACACCTTTGTAACCTTCAAAGCTATCCCATGTTCCGACAATCTGGTAAATATAACCTCCGTCCGTCTTTAATTCAAAGGCCATATCATCGACATCAATATCCTCTTCCACCGCGTTTTCGAAATCATCCCAATATTCATCGCTCCAGCACCTGACCAAAACAGTGTCCGGATCCACCTCGAAATTCAATGTAACCGTCAGGGAACCATCACGGATGTATATTGGTGAGAACAGCTCCTGACATTGCAGCGGATGCGCCGCATCAGCAACAGTACTTGTATATTTTCCGTTCCCGTTTTCGTACGTCCAGGAATAGCCGCCCTTTAAAACCGAATAAGTTTCTCCGCCATAGCTGATTGTGAGTTCCGGCGGCTCTGTCAGCTTCCCTTCGTTCGTTTTTCCGCAGCTGGTAAGTATGAATGCAGCCAACAATACTGTTCCCAATAAATATATTCTTTTCATAGCTTTCACCACCCTTTCCTGTTTTTCTTTTCACTTATATAGACGAAAGTTTCTGGAATATATGACGCTTATAAGAGTAGTTTAAGGAGAAAGAAAAGACAGATCATGACCTGAATTCCAAAATGCCCTTGACATGATGTGTGATTCAAAATAAAATGTCAGACAGATTGGAGCTGCTTCGTTTTTACTTTGTTCGGTAGTGGCTGTAAACGGCAAATTGTGAGGAAATGGTATGAAAATTGTGGTATTGGCGGGGGGCATCAGCACGGAGCGGGATGTTTCCCTTTCCTCCGGGATGGGCGCCTACAGGGCGTTAAAGAGTCTGGGGCACCAGGTGATTCTTGTGGATGTGTTTCTGGGAGTCCCGGGAGAAATTCCTGAGGATATTTTCACGATGGAGAAGGACTGGGCGGCGGAGATCGACCAGGTGGGAGAGGAGCATCCGGACATTGACCGGATTATCGCTATGAGGCCGGACTGGCAGAAGTGCTTTTTTGGCCCTAATGTGATTTCCCTGTGTCAGCGGGCGGACGTGGTCTTTATGGCTCTGCACGGGGCGGAGGGCGAGAACGGCAAGATTCAGGCCTGTTTTGACCTGATGGGTATCCGCTATACGGGGACAGATTATGTGAGCTGTGCGCTGGCTATGGACAAATCCATTGCCAAGGACTTATTCCGGCAGCACGGGATTCCCACTCCGGCGGGGATCTCGCTGAAAAAAGGGGAGCCTGACCCGCGGACGGTGCCTTTCCCGCTGGTGGTTAAGTGCTGCAATGGCGGCTCCAGCGTGGGAACCTATATTGTGACGGACGCGTCAGAATATGAGGCGGCGAAGGCCGGCGCCTTTGCCCTTGACGATGAGATTATTGTGGAACAGTATATTCAGGGCCGGGAATTCAGCGTGGGCGTGGTGAACGGCGAGGCCCTTCCGGTGATTGAGATCGCGCCCATCACAGGCTTTTATGATTATAAAAATAAATATCAGCCGGGAAGCACGGTGGAGACCTGCCCGGCGCTTCTTGCGGAGGAGAAAACCCGGGAAATGCAGGCCTGCGCGGAGGCAGTATTCAGAGTCCTTCATCTGAAAAATTACGCCAGGATGGATTTTATGATGGGCGGGGACGGAAGCATTTACTGCCTGGAGGCCAATACGCTGCCGGGGATGACGCCCACGTCTTTACTGCCTCAGGAGGCGCTGGCACTGGGAATGGATTACGCCAGGCTGTGCCAGTGGATTATTGATATTTCGATGAAAGGGTAAGGAACTGTCGCGAAATAATATGTACAGATTGTGCTTCACGTATCAGCCAGTGCAGGATGGGCATATTATTTCGTGACAGTTCCTAAGCATATTTTATGAAAAATATGACATTGCAGAATATAGCGTCCTGCCTGGGCAGGCCGCTGGTCAACGGAGAAGGGAAGGAAGAACTGGAAATTACCGGCGCGGAGCTGGATTCCCGCAAGATTGAGCCGGGATATTTGTTTTTTGCCACTCGCGGGGAGCGCGTGGACGGACATGACTTTATTCCACAGGCGGTGGAGAAGGGCGCGGCGCTGGTGATCTGTGAGAAGGCGCCGGGGGAGACAAGACCCGGGGAGACAGAGCCTGGCGACAAGGCGTCGGGCGAGGAGATTCCCGGGGAGAAGGCTTCCGGCATTCCGATTCCCTGGATTCAGGTAGAGGACAGCTTTCTGGCGCTGAAGCGGGTGGCCGCTTTTTACCGGCGTCAGCTTTCCATTCCGGTGGTGGGCGTGACCGGCAGTGTGGGCAAGACCAGCACCAAGGAGATGATCGCCGCGGCTCTGTCCGGCAGATACCGGGTCTTAAAAACGGCTGGGAATTTTAATAATGAGGTGGGTCTGCCGCTGACAATTCTGCGGATCCGCGATGAGCATGAAGCCGCCGTGGTGGAGATGGGGATCAATCATTTTGGAGAGATGGAGAAACTGACTGAGGTTGCCAGACCTGACATTGCTGTTATTACCAATATCGGTCAGTGCCATCTGGAGAATCTGGGAGACCGGGACGGCGTGCTGAAGGCGAAAACCGCGATTTTTCAGGGGCTGCCCGCGGACGGTAGGGCTGTGCTGAACGGGGATGATGACAAGCTGATCACGGTGCAGGAAGTGAGAGGGCAGAGACCCTGTTTCTTTTCCATGGACGCGAAGCAGAAAGCGGACGTATCTCTGGAAAAAATTCTGGAAACTGATCTGTTCGGCAGCCGTTTTACCATGAATGTGTTCGGGGAGAGTGTGGAGGCTTTTGTGCCGCTGCCTGGGGAGCATATGGTGGCGGACGCCCTGGCCGCGGCGGCGGTGGGACATCTGCTGGGACTTACCAATGAGGAGATTGTCAGGGGAATCGCTTCTGTGCGGGCGGTGGATGGCCGCAGCCATATTATACGAAAAGGGGCAATGACAGTAATTGATGACTGCTATAACGCCAACCCGGTTTCCATGAAATCAGCCATCGATCTTCTGATGTCGGCGAAGGGCGGCAAAACCGCCGTTCTGGGAGATATGTTTGAGCTGGGGGAGGAGGAGCTTGCCCTGCACGGCGGAGTCGGGGAATACGCTGTGAAGGCTGGGGTGGACCGGCTGATCTGTATCGGAAGGCTGTCCCGGGCGATGTATGAGGGCGCGCGGAAAGCTGTAGCTGCGGCGGAGGCAGTGTCTGTTCCTGAAGAAGGAAGTTCCGCGGCGCTAAAGGAGAGTGGGTTGTTTTATTTCCCGGATAAGGAAAGCTTTTTTGAGGCCTTTACGCCCGCGGATTTTGAGCGGGACACGGTGCTGGTCAAAGCTTCCCACGGCATGTGCTTTCAGGAGATTGTGGCATGGATTATGGAGTGATCGGTGCGGGAAAAATAAAAAGAGCGGCTCTGCACCGCTCTTTTTAAGACCTGAGGCGGCTTATGAAAAGTAAGCCGCCTTATTTTTTTCATAGGTTTCACGGATGATGCCGGACACGTAGCTTCCCATGTGCTTTCGGGTTTCTTTGTCCAGCTCATTCATGTCGATGGGCTTCCCGTATTCTACTACCACATGCGCACTCCTGATGAAGGGCCTGTGGTCCTCGTAGATGGAGTGGGAATTGACAAAGGTGACCGGAACGATGGGAGCGCCGCTTTTCTCCGGAATTTTAAAGCTGCCCTCCTTAAACTCCATAAACGTGTCGGGTGTTTTATTGCGGGTGCCCTCCGGGAAAATATAGATGGAAATTCCTTCTTTCACTTCTTTGATGGCCGCCAGGATGGATTTCATGCCTTCCTTAATATTATCCCGGTTCAGGAAGACACACTTGGCCCGAAGCATCCACAGATTCAGCAGCGGAATTTTGCCCATGCTGTCCTTGGCCACGAAGCCGGTCAGCCCTGGCACCCGGGTGTAGCCGATGACCACGTCATAATAGCTGGTATGATTGCCGATGTAGACCACAGGCCGGTCCTTGGGCACATTTTCCTCCCCGATGATGGTCAGCTTTGTGCCGCTTAAAAACAGTGCGCCGCGCAGCACCCACTGCACCATATGCAGGCTGATCAGGTCGATCTTTTCCGGATATTTTCTGTGAAGAAAATGAAAGACGATCAGAACGGGGATCGTCAGGATCAGGTATAAAACAATCAATGATAAAACGAGGATAGTCCGTATCATAATCAGAATGTCCTTTGCGGGAATGTCGGGTGTCGGCGCCGGGCAAAACGTTTTGGACGGATGCGGGTATTTCCGGCGTCGGGCATTTTTTTGAAAAACGCTTTCTTAAGTATAAACGGTTGTCCGGGAAAAAGCAACGATTTTGATATTTTACTGTCTATGATTTTGATTATATTTTACTCTTCATGGCCAACAGGAAACAGTAACCGGTTTCCTGTCGGCTGGCGGAGTGCCGGCCGCGGCAGATTGCGGCAGGTTCTTTTGATGCCGGGCATAGTGGACTGGCTGAGGGACATATAATTTACAAAAATTGCGGAGCTTTGGAATGATGATGAGTGTAACGGAAAAAGGCATGGCTGAGGAGGGACCGGACAAAAAGAGGGGGGATTGCCGGGTTCCCGGCGGGAGTTCGCTTAAGGGACGGTACAGGCTGCTTTTGCTGGCAGTGTGTGTCTGCGCGATAACTCTGCTGACGGCGTGCAGTGTGTCGGAAGTCAACTCCGGGGCAGGAGAGAAGGTGGAGGATCTGGATTATACCATCCTGGATGAGGACCGGATTCCGGAGGAGCTGCTTCCACTGATTGAGGAAAGGTATGAGGAAGCTTTTCAGATGACATACACTGACAATGAGTATTTGTATGTATGCATTGGGTATGGAAAGCAGGATAACAGCGGATATACTATAGTGGTCAATGATTTTTTCCTGGGGGAGAACGGGGTGCTGGTGGATACGTCTTTACTGGGACCGGCAGCCGGGGAGGAGCGGATCAATGAGACGCAGTATCCTTATATTGTATTGAGGACGGAGGCGTTTGAGGAGGAGGTGCCGATGTACTGGAAGTGAAGTGGGTGGTTACTGTTCACAACATTTGGACAGGTCAAAATCCTTCTGTACATTTTTATCAAAAGGTTATACACTGTAACTGCCTGAAAAATTGGAAAATAAACGAAACAGTTCACTGTGGCTGTTGTTTTTTAGGCTGCATGTGCCGCAGTGAAAATAAAGACGAAAGTAGAGAGAAACAGATGCTTCTGATCCAAAATGTGACGGTGATTGACCCGAAAAGCGGGACGCAGGCTACGGGGGATATCCTGATTTCAAGGGATAGAATACAAAGGATCGCGCCTGTGATTGATCCGCCCGAGGAAGTGGAAATCATTGACGGCAGCGGCCTTTGCGCGGGACCGGGGCTGGTGGATGTGCATGTGCATTTCAGAGATCCGGGACTGACTTATAAGGAAGACATTCTGACTGGCGCGGCCGCGGCCGCAGCGGGCGGCTTCACCACGGTGATCATGATGGCGAATACGAAGCCGCCCATCGACTCTGTGGAGACGGTGCGGTATGTATTGAATAAGGGAAAAGAGACCGGCATCCATGTGGAAACCTGCGGTACAGTTACTGTTGGCATGCGGGGGAAGGAACTGACGGACATGCGGGCTTTAAAGGAGGCCGGTGCGGTTGGCTTTACGGACGACGGCGTGCCGCTCATGGATGAGAAGCTGGCGCTGGAGGCCATGGCCGCGGCAGCTGCGTTGAAAGTGCCGATCAGCTTCCATGAGGAGAATCCCGCGTTTATTGTGAATAACGGCGTAAATCATGGAAAGGCGTCGGAATATTTCGGCATCGGCGGCTCGGACAGGCAGGCGGAGATCAGCATGATCGGGCGGGATATCGCGCTCGCGGCGCAGACCGACTGCTGCATGGATATTCAGCACATCAGTACGAAGGAGGGCGTGGATCTGATTCGTAAGGCCAGGGAGGAATCACCGGGCATGGATATTCACGCGGAAGCGACGCCTCATCATATCGCGTTGACGGAGGAGGCCGTAATGGAACACGGCACCCTGGCGAAGATGAACCCGCCGCTCAGGACAATGGCGGACAGGCTTGCCATTGTGGAGGGCCTGGTGGACGGCACCATCGACCTGATTGCCACGGATCACGCACCCCACAGTGTTCAGGAGAAGGCAGGGCCTCTGACGGAAGCGCCCAGCGGTATCATCGGGCTGGAGACTTCCCTGGCGGTGTGCGTTACGGAGCTCATAGAGCCGGGGTACCTGACATTGTGCCAGCTGATGGAGAAGATGGCTTACAATCCGGCGAGGATGTATCATCTGGACTGCGGTTACCTGGCCGAGGGCGGCCCGGCGGATATAGTGCTTTTTGATCCGGCGGAGAACTTCGTAGTGGGAGAGAACTTTCACTCTAAGGCAGTGAATTCTCCGTTTATCGGCCAGGAGCTTAAGGGCGTGGTGCGGTATACGATCTGCAATGGCAGGGTTGTATATGAGAATCCTGCGCCCTGAAACAGGCTCATGACAATTCAGAAAGACCTTCTGAGAAAACAGGAGAGGATATGAAAAAAATAAGGCGAATATTCGCGGCAGCCATGAGCCGTTCATTTTTCATGTCAGTTCTGTGACTCGTGGCAGACGATAAATTTTCAATAGTATGATACAAGGGACAAAAGGTCGGAAATTGAATGCAAGCATTCATATTTATGACATTGGGGATCGCAACGACATACCTTTTTGCCACTTTAATCATAATATCTGAGGAGGAGTTTATGAGGAAACTTCTGAAATACCTGAAGGACTACAGAAAGGAGAGCATTCTGGCCCCGCTCTTTAAAATGCTGGAGGCCAGCTTTGAGCTCTTCGTGCCTCTGGTGATGGCGCAGATCATCGACGTGGGCATCAAAAACGAGGATACCGGCTATATTTTACGCATGGGAGGGATTCTGGTGCTGCTGGCCGTTGTGGGACTGACCTGCTCTCTGACGGCGCAGTATTTCGCGGCCAGGGCGGCGGTGGGATTCTCCACATCCCTCAGAAACGACCTGTTCCGCCACATCCAGACGCTGTCCTACACCGAACAGGACGTGGTGGGAACGGCCACGCTGATCACCCGCATGACCAGCGACGTCAATCAGGTGCAGTCGGGATTAAACCTGACGCTGCGCCTTTTGCTGCGCTCACCGTTTATCGTGCTGGGCGCCATGGTCATGTCCTTCACGGTCAACGCGAAGGCGGCGCTGACGTTTCTTGTCACGATTCCGCTTCTGTGCCTGGTGGTCTTCGGCATCATGGCCATCAGCATGCCCTTGTATAAAAAAGTACAGCAGCAGCTGGATCAGGTGACTCGTACCACCAGAGAAAACCTGACCGGCGTGCGCGTCATCCGGGCGTTCAACCGCCAGGAGGCGGAGACCAGGCGCTTTCAGGAGGAAAACGGGCTTCTGGTGCAGTCCCAGGTTTTCGTGGGCAAGATTTCCGCGTTGATGAATCCCATCACCTATGTGATTATCAATCTTTCCATTGTGGCGATCATCTGGATTTCCGGGAAACAGGTCAATATCGGCGTGCTGACCCAGGGCGAGACGGTGGCGCTGGTCAATTATATGTCTCAGATTCTGGTGGAATTAATCAAGATGGCCAACCTGATTGTGTCCATGTCCAAGGCCTTTGCCTGCGCCAACCGCATCAGCGCGGTGATGGATATTGAGACCAGCATTGTGGGCGGGACTTATGACGGAAGAAAAGATACTGTAACAGTTAAACCGCCTGAGACCATTGTCGGAGCATCAGGGGAAAGCGACCCTGAAAAAGCCGACAATGAAAAGAGCCGCAAATCTGGTCAGGACGCTGGAAAAACTAAAACCGCCTGTGCGGCCCATTGTGTCTCCTTTAAAGATGTATTTTTCAGATATAAAAACGCGAAAGAGGACTCGCTGGAAGAGATCGGCTTTGACGTCCAGCCCGGCCAGACCGTGGGCATTATCGGCGGCACCGGCTCCGGCAAGACCTCCGTGGTCAACTTAATCCCCCGCTTTTACGATGTGCGGGAGGGACAGGTCCTGGTGGACGGCACGGATGTGCGCGAGTACACGCTGGACGCCCTGCGGGACAAGGTGGGCGTGGTGCCGCAGAAATCCGTCCTTTTTAAGGGCACATTGAGGGAAAACATGTGCTGGGGCAAAAAGGACGCCACGGATGAGGAGATTTATCAGGCGCTGGATACCGCCCAGGCCAGGGAGTTTGTGGAGCAGAAGGGCCAGGGACTGTCGCTTGAGATTGAGCAGAACGGCAAAAATCTCTCCGGCGGCCAGCGCCAGCGTCTGACCATCGCCAGAGCCCTGGTGAAGCAGCCGGAAATTCTGATCATGGATGACTCGGCCTCCGCGCTGGACTTCGCGACCGACGCCGCCCTGCGCCATGCCATCAAAGAAAATACGCAGAATATGACTGTGTTCATCGTCTCTCAGCGTGTGTCCACCATCCGCAATGCGGACTTAATCCTGGTGATGGATGATGGAAAGCTGGCGGGGCTTGGCACGCACAGCGAGCTGTTGAAGTGCTGCGAGGTATACAGGGAAATCTGCCTGTCCCAGCTTTCCAGAGAGGAGGTGCAGTGATGGCGAAAATGAAATTAAGCGGACATAAATCCACACTGACAAGAATTCTTGACTTTATCGGCGCCTACAAATGGCTGGTGGCGCTTTCCCTTGGCCTGGCGGCAGTGTATGTGTTTGCCAGCCTGTATGTGCCGATCCTCACCGGAAACGCGGTGGACTTAATCATTGGTCCGGGGGATGTGGATTTTGACGGTATTTTCGGGATTTTAAAATGGATTGTGATTATTACGCTCACGGGAGCGGCGGCTCAGTGGCTGATGAACCACATCAACAACCTGATCACCTACCGGGTGATGCGGGATATCCGCACCCGGGCCTTTGACCACCTGGAAACGCTGCCCTTAAGCTATTTGGACACCCACGCCTCCGGCGACATCATCAGCCGCCTGATCGCGGATGTGGACCAGTTCTCGGAAGGACTTCTGATGGGCTTTACCCAGCTGTTTACCGGCGTGCTGACCATTGTGGGAACCCTCTGCTTTATGTTTTATGTGAACTGGGGGATGGCCATTGTAGTGGTCTGTGTGACGCCGCTGTCATTGCTGGTGGCCAGCTACATTGCCAGAAAAACCTATGCCATGTTTCAGCTACAGTCCAAAACCCGCGGGGAGCTGACCTCCCTGGTGGACGAGATGGTGGGAAATCAGAAGGTGGTGCAGGCCTTCGGCTACCAGGACGAGGCCCAGGAAACCTTCGAGGAAATCAACGGAAGGCTCCAGAAGTGCAGCCTGAACGCTATTTTCTTTTCCTCTATCACCAACCCGGCAACCCGTTTCGTGAACAGCATTGTGTACGCCAGTGTGGGTATTATCGGCGCGTTCTCGGCCATTCGCAGCGTGCTGACAGTGGGCCAGCTTTCCACCTTTTTAAGCTATGCCAACCAGTACACCAAGCCCTTCAATGAAATATCCGGCGTGGTGACGGAGCTGCAGAACGCGTTGGCCTGCGCGGCGCGTGTCTTTGAGCTGATCGATGAGCCCTCCTTCACCCCGGAGGATGTGGACGCGGTGACATTGACAGATGTGTCAGGAAAGGTGGACATCCAGCAGGTGGACTTCTCCTACACGCCGGATGTGCCTCTGATCGAGAACCTGAATTTAAAAGTGCAGCCGGGACAGAGAGTGGCCCTGGTGGGACCCACCGGCTGCGGCAAGACCACGATCATCAACCTGCTGATGCGTTTCTATGATGTGAATAAGGGAAAAATCGCGGTGGACGGCACGGATATCCGCCACGTCACCCGCAGGAGCCTGCGTACCAATTACGGCATGGTGCTTCAGGAAACCTGGCTAAAGAGCGGCACCGTCCGGGAAAATATTGCCTACGGCAAACCTGACGCCACCGAGGAAGAAATCATCCGGGCAGCCAAAGCTGCCCATGCTGACAGCTTCATCCGCCGCATGCCCCAGAGCTATGACACTGTACTGACCGAGGATGGCGGCAACTTAAGCCAGGGTCAGAAGCAGCTTTTGTGTATCGCCCGCGTCATGCTCTGCCTGCCGCCCATGCTGATTCTGGATGAGGCCACCTCCTCCATCGATACCCGCACGGAGATTCGCATTCAGAAAGCCTTCACTACCATGATGGAGGGCCGGACGAGCTTCATCGTCGCCCACCGCCTGTCCACCATCAAAGAGGCGGATGTCATCTTGGTCATGCGGGACGGCCACATCATCGAGCAGGGGAAGCATGAGGAGCTGCTTGAACTGAATGGGTTCTATGCGCAGCTTTATCGAAGTCAGTTCAGTTAAAAAAGAGGAAGGGCCGGCCGCTTACGCCAGTCCTTCCTCTTCCATTTCCTCTATCCGCCGCATCCCCGCCGTATCCGTGACCGGGAGGGAAAAGACGATGCTTCGCGCTTCAGTTTCCAGCCCCGCCTTGTCCATGATGGCGCGCATGATTTCATTTTTCTGGCTGCTTTTCACCACGAGAAAGACCATATCCTTCTCCGGCACCAGCGTAACGCCCAGAAACTGTTCAGCCCTGTCCGTGCCTGTGCCACGTGCGTGGATCACTGTGCCGCCCGCCGCGTGGACCTCACGCGCGGCATCCATAATCATGTCTGTATAGCCCTGGTTGGCAATGACTGTCAGCAGCTCGTATTTCGTCTCTTTCAAGGTTGATTCCTCCTCTTTTTTAAATTCCTGTCCGTTTATGAGGTAATTTAAGGCTTTCTTCCCTCCGATGCTCGAAAGCGGCACCAGAAAGGCGATGCCCACCCCAGGCACATCGATCTGCATTTCTCTGCGAAGCGCCCGTTTGACCTTTTTCCAGGTATCGTCCGTCACGACATGGAAGAGAACGCTCTTCTCACTGCCATCGAGGCCGAAATAGTCCAGGATTTCGCTGGATGCCGTGCCCATGCCAAGCGTGATGTATGAGACGGTCAGGCCCTGGGCGCTGTAGAAATCGGTAAAGCGTTTGGTTCGGTTTCGATTGATGATGGTGACCATCAGATTGAGACTGCTCATGGGGTTCCTCATTTCTCTGTTTGTTATAAGTTACATTCATAGTCAACTTGGAATGAATAATCAGTCCCTTACAAGAGAGCTTGACGAGTCTGCTTATATCTCTCAAGTCGGCTGTGAATAGTAACTTTTATAATTCAATGATTGCGTCATCCGCATACGCTGCCAGCCCGTCGTACGCGAACGTCTCGCCGGTCTTTCCTCTGTTAAGCCTGATCTTATACACCAGTCCCTGAATCTGGATGGTGATTAACGGCGTCATGGCAACCATCGCCACCACGCCGAACGCGTCCGTGACAAGGTTTCCGCCCACTGCATAGCAAGCGCCCTGCGAGAGGGAGAGCAGAAAAGTGGCCGTCATGGGGCCGGAGGCTACGCCACCGGAGTCAAACGCTACTGCCGTGAAGATATTCGGCACGATAAAGGAAAGAACAATCGCCAGCGCGTAGCCCGGAATCAGGAAATACAGGATCGGGATTCCTGTAAGCGCCCGCAGCATGGCAATGGCGGTGGAAACCGCGATGCCCAGCGAAAGGCTGCGCCCCATGCTTTCCGCGGAGATGGCGCCGTTCGTGATTTCCTCCACCTGATGGTTCAGCACATAAACCGCCGGCTCCGCCTTTACGATAAAGTAGCCGATCAGCGCGCCGATGGGAATCAGCAGATAACGATAACTCTGCCCGGCCATGACCTGCCCCAGATAGCTCCCGGCCGGCATGAAGCCGACATTCGCGCCCGTCAGAAACAGCACCAGACCAATGTATGTATAAACCAGGCCCACAAGAATCTTTTTGAGCGTGCGGCCGGTAAGATGCAGCGCCAGAATCTCAAACACGCCGAAGAACAGCACCACCGGCAGCATGGACATCGCAATTTCTTTTATGTACGTCGGGATTTCTATAAGGAACAGCTTTGTCAGTTCCACGGAATCGCCGATCACCGGGACAGCGGAAAGCGTATAATCGGAGCTTTCCGGAGAATAGAGAATGCCCAGAATCATAACCGCGATCACCGGCCCCACCGAACAGAGTGCCACCAGACCGAAGCTGTCGTCCGACGCGCCGCGGTCGCTTCGTATGGAGGCGATACCGACGCCGAGAGCCATGATAAACGGCACCGTCATGGGGCCGGTGGTCACGCCGCCCGCGTCAAAGGCGATAGCGCGAAACTCCTCCGGAACAAAATACGAAAGCACAAAAACGAGGCCATAGCAGAAGATCAGCAGAGGCCTTAAAGGAATGCCAAACAAAATGCGCAGCAGCGCCACCACAAGAAACAGGCCTACGCCCAGGCTCACCGCCAGAATCAGCGTCATATTCGGCACGGACGGTACCTGGCTCGCCAGCACCTGTAAATCCGGCTCCGCAATCGTCACAATGACGCCGAGCAGGAACGCCACCCCCGCGATCAGCCACAGCTTTTTACTCTTTGTAAGGTAGGAGCCAACCTTCTCGCCCATCGGCGTCATGGCCATCTCCGCGCCCAGTGTAAAAAACATCATGCCGATGACAACCATCACCGCGCCCACGAGGAAGCACAGCAAAACAGAAGGCGAAACCGGCGCGATTGTCAGGCACAGCACCAGAACGATGGCCACAATCGGCAGCACCGCATCCGTGGCCTCCGCAAATTTTTCTTTCAGCTTCGGGTTGATATGGATCATAAAAACTCCTTCTGTCCGGTTGTGATGGTGCACAGTATTGATTTCAGTGAATATAAGATGCTGCCTTTTAGTCAGGATAAAGTATGGGAATGTTTTTATCAAGTTAAAATTTCCTAAACTCATTTATAATCAAATTATACCCATTTATACCCTTGACGCAGGGGTAACAAAAGGGTATAATTGCCTCAATAGGAAACGGAGGTGCTGACATTGAGCGAAAATGAAGACATTCAGGCTCGGATAGCCAAACTGGAAGAACAAATAGCGTCTTTGCCGTCAGGATCGGTATCGACCAAAAAAATCAATGAAAAGATATACTATTATCACCGTTTTAGTGAAAATAAAAAACGCAGAGAAAAATACATTCCTGCTGCTGAGGTGGAGTCACTGAAGACGCAGATTCAGCGTCGGAAAGAACTCGAAGCGGAACTGAAAAAATTACAGGGACAGGTTCCGGCAGTCAGGAAAGAAGCGCCTGTGCAGATTCATGTATTTCAGACAAATGTTCGTATCGGAGAAACTCTGCGTCTGTTCTCCGGTCCGGTAAAAAAATATAAAAAGCGTGAATGTATTTCTGCCCTGGGAAACTATATATACGGCGATGTTCAGGACCGTGTATTCCTGCTCTACGGCCTGCGGCGCACAGGCAAGACCACCATGATCCGCCAGATCATTGCCGGGATGAGCGATGCAGACCTTGAAAAAACGGCATTTTTTCAGCTTACTGAGAAAGATCACTTTTCTGATATTAACCGGGATATGAAATATTTGGAGGAAAACCATTACAGATATCTCTTCTTTGATGAAGTGACGCTGGTGAGCGACTTTATTGAAAATGCCGCGCTTTTTTCGGATATTTATGCGGCTTGCGGTATGAAAATTGTGCTGTCCGGAACAGATTCTCTTGGATTTCTGTTCGCAGAAGATGAGGAACTGTATGATCGCTGTATCCTGCTCCATACGACATTTATCCCCTATCGGGAGTTTGAAACGGTGCTGGGCGTCCGCGGCATTGACGAATATATTCGCTATGGCGGGACGATGAGTTTAAGCGGGACGCATTACAATGAGCAGTCACCGTTTGCCTCCGCTCAGAAGGCAGATGAATATGTGGACACTGCGATAGCCCACAATATTCAGCATTCTCTGGCCGGCTATCACCACGGGGGTCATTTCAGACAGATAAAGGACCTCTATACACGAAAAGAACTTACAAGTGCGATTAATCGGGGGGTGGAAGATATCAATCATGAATTTACGCTTGAAGTGTTAACAAGAGATTTCTATTCTCATGACCTGGGTGTTTCTGCAAAAAATTTACGCAGGGATCAGGAGAATCCAATGGAACTGGCGGATCATATTGATATTGCGGCCGTGACGGAGCGTTTAAGAGCTCTTCTCGAGATTCGAAACAAAGAAGAACAATCTGTAAAAATTGAGGAGTCTCACCGGTTCCAGATCCGTGAATATCTGATTTTGCTGGAGCTGATTCATGAGGTCAATATCGTGTCATTGCCATATGTCAATAACAGAGAGAAAAGAACGATTATTTCCCAGCCGGGCCTTCGCTACGCACAGGCGTGCGCATTGATTCAAAGCCTGATGGAGGATGATCAGTTTAATGAGCTTTCCGCCCGGGAGCGCAGCTTTGTGACGGACCGCATTCTGAATGAGATCAGGGGCCGCATGATGGAGGATATCGTCCTTCTGGAAACTACGCTTGCTTATCCGGACAAAGAGGTTGTTGTCGTCAAATTCTCCATCGGAGAATTTGATATGCTTGTCTTTGATCCGGAAACAATTTCCTGCGAGATCTTTGAAATCAAACACAGTACGGAGATCATTCCGCAGCAGACAAGGCACCTGCTCGACGAAACAAAGTGCGCACAGGCGGAGCATCGTTATGGTACGATTACCGGTAAATATGTGCTTTATCGGGGAGAGACGGAACTGGTCGAAGAGGTGCAGTATGTGAATGTAGAGGAGTATCTGAAGGGGCTGGGAAATTGACGAGGAAATTATTTCCTTGAATAGATAAAGCGCTTGTTGACTTTGATCCTAATTCTGCACATAAGATTATCAGATTGATGCCTTTCCGTTTGCAGAAGCTCGCAGAGGTACAGACTAAATTGATAGAGGACTTTGAGGTGCTTTCAATAGACGAATGGAACTGCCGTGACATAGAACTCAATACAAAAACCTGGCGGTGATCGACGGGTTTCTTACCCGCGCGTCCGGGTATCAGTTTTACAATTGCCTCAATAATAGAACTCTCCTCCCGGGAGCGCAGCAATGTTACGGACCGCATTCTGAATGAGATCAGGGGCCGCATGATGGAGGATATTGTCCTTCTGGAGACCACACTTGCTTATCTGGACAAAGAGGCTGTGGGGTGTAAGTTGAGATATAAGTGGGCAGAGGAAAAAGTTTGAAATTATTCGTGCGAGTCCTGTTTATGGGACAGAAGACGTGATATGCTGGGTTCGTTCAAGGCGATTCTTCAAGAAATTCAAAGGTTATTCAAGGAGCATTTAACAAATCAGATATCGGAGGAAGAAATGAAATATCTGGCACATATCAGTGAAGATGGATTGAGAGAACAGACGGTGGAGGAGCACTGCAAAGAAACGGCAGAGTTATCTAAAATGTATGCAAGAAATATTCATGCAGAAAATATAGCGTATTTGCAGGCAATATTACACGATATTGGAAAGGTTACGGAGCAGTTTAATGAATATATACGAGGTGAAAATAATCTTCCGAGAGGAAGTATCGACCATAGTTATGCAGGAGCAAAATATATTTGCGAAAAATGTGACTTGTTGGGAGATGATTTCTATGAAATAGCTCGTTTCGTAGCCAGAACAATTATATCGCATCATGGGTTATATGATTGGATTGAAGAAGACGGGTCAGACTATTTGCGGAAACGCATCAATAAATCCGAAAATTATGAAGAAATTTTTAATTATGTCCAGAACATACTTTCAGACAAAGATCTGGAAGAGATGGTCAAGCATGCGAAAAATGAATATGATGCTTTTTGTGTACAATTGAAAAGATTGGCAAAGGTTTATGAAAAAGGAATTAAAGAAGCTTATGCTTTTTATATGGGGTTGATGGAGAGGCTGATGCAATCAGTTTTGATTGATGCGGATCGAACGAATACCTCGGAATTCATGATGAACAGAAACATTGGCAGGGTTTACGACTCAAAGGAGTTGTTTTCAAAATTACGTTATCGATATGAGAATGTCATGCTGCAAAAGAAACAGGGATACTTGAATCAGAATATGAAAATTGTCGAGCAGCGAACCAGTATCTCTGAACGATGTGCTTCTTATGCCTTGCATCAAAGAGGAATATGTCAACTTATTGTGCCAACTGGCGGCGGAAAAACGTTGTCGTCACTTCGCTTTGCAATAGAGTATTGTTGCCAAGAACAATATGAGATGGAACGAATTTTTTATATTGCTCCTTTTGTTTCAATTTTGGAGCAGAATAGTAGGGATATCCGCGACATAGTTGGAAGTGAATGCTTTCTGGAACATCATTCTAACGTGGCACAAAATATGGATCGTCAGGGTGAAAGCGAAGAATTACAAGAATATGAACTTTATACAGAAAAATGGGATACACCAGTGATTGCAACCACAATGGTGCAGTTTCTTAACACATTGTTCTCTGCACGGATGTCGTCTGTCAGAAGGTTTCATAACCTTTGCCGTTCGGTGATTATCATTGATGAGGCTCAAGCGATTCCGCTAAAATGTGTGAATATGTTTCATCTGGCAATGAACTTTTTAAAAGAAATGTGCGGATCAACAATTGTTCTTTGCTCTGCAACACAACCTGACTATACTGCCTGTAGATATCCTTTGTTGCTGGATAAGAATCCATGGATGATTGGGGATTGTAAGAATGATTTTGAGATTTTCAGACGAACAAAGGTTGTTTCGTGCCTTAAGCCAGAAAAGTATACATATGATCAGGCTGCAGAGTTTTGTTATGACAGATATAAGGAAAATGGAAGTCTTCTATTGATAGTCAATACAAAAAAATCTGCACTTGTTATGTATGAAAAACTTAATGAGCTGAACCAAAATGGCGACGAGGCATCAGAAAAGGCAGAAATAATTCATTTGAGTACGAATATGTGCCCAAAACATCGTGAGGAAGCAATTGGCAAGCTTCGGCTGTTGCTCTGTGAAAGAAAAAAAGTAATATGCGTTGCAACTCAACTGATCGAAGCCGGTGTTGATCTCTCATTTAGATGTGTCGTTCGCGCCCTGGCAGGAATGGATAATATTGTCCAGGCAGCAGGCAGATGTAACCGAAACGCAGAAAGTTATGGCTTGGCACCCGTGTATATTATCAATTTTCGAGATGAGCGGTTAGGAAATCTTCGGGATATACGGAATGCTCAGGAACTGTCTATACGATTGCTTGGCAATAAAGAGATATCAGATTATTTGTCTGTAGATACTATGAATTGTTATTTTCAAATGCTATATAAGGACAAAGAATATGAGCAAGAGTTGTCATATAAGATAACGGTTGATGGTATACCAAATACTTTGTTGAACCTGCTGTCAAGAAATTCAGGGCGATGGAGTATTTATAAAGAAAAAAAATTACAGTGGCATGCACAGGCATTCAAAACTGCGGGAAATTTATTTGAGGTTATTGATAAAAATGCGGTCGATGTCATTGTGCCATATAACGAAGAATCAAGAGATATTATTTTACAGCTCCATGATGAAATGGATAAAGGAATAATTTGGGAATTGTTACGAAAAGCACAATTGTATACAGTCAGTATGTATATGGGAACACATAATAAATATGATTCACAAGGAGCATTGACATATTATTCCTGTGGTGCGTTTTCTTTAGCTGATGAATTTT
>JAJQCU010000006.1:572-3406 GCA_021202575.1 Lachnospiraceae bacterium | reverse complement strand
CTGCTTTCCCTTTTTTTGCCGGGAGCGCTTTTCCCTTCACAGAATCCTCAGAGCCTTCTAAATCCGGAAATACTCACACTGAAAAAAGCCGATGCCGTTTTTTGAAAAATCCTCTCATCCCTTGATCCCTCCTCTGGCCACCCCGGCCATAATCTGCCTCCGGAAACAGAGGAACAGAATAATCAGCGGCGCGGAAATCACCACCACCGCGGCCATCATGGCGGGAATGTTTTCCCGGCCGAAGCCGTTCTCCCTGATCTCCTGAATGCCGTTGGATACCAGATAATAAGCCTCATCGTCCGTGATCAGCCGCGGCCATACGTAGGAATTCCAGCACTCAATGATTTTCAGAATCACGATGGTGATCATGGTAGGCTTACAGATAGGAATCAGAACCCTCATCAGATACCGCAGATCGGAGGTTCCGTCCACCTTGGCGGCATAATAGAGCTCATCCGGCACCTGGGCGAAATTTTCTCTCAGCAGATAAATGTAAAAAACGCTGGTGACCGAGGGCAGGATCAGGCCGATGAAGGTGTTGCGCCAGCCCAGATTGGTGATGGTCGTAAAATTGGTGATGACTACCAGCTCATTTGGTATCATCATCAGAGACAATAGCAGCGTAAACACGATATTCTTGCCCCTGAATTCCAGTCTGGCGAAGGCAAAGGCCGCAAGGGTGGTCACCACCAGCATAATGGCCGTGGTAATCAGGGTAAAAATCAGTGTATTCAACAGATATCTGCCCAAGGGCACGGTGGTAAAGGCGTCCACATAGTTCTGCAGCGTGGGGGACCGGGCGATAAAGGAGGGAATATATTCCGCGTTGTAGGAGCTGTAGCTTTTGATGGATGTTAAAATCATCCAGTAAAAGGGAAACAGCACCATTAACGCCCAGAAGAGCAGCAAAATGTAGGTCAGTACCTTTGTGGTGTGCTGCCGCGCGCGGGTGCGGCGGGTGATTTTTTCATAGCTTGTCAGATCGTCCATAAAAATCTCCTTTACAGCGTCCCTTTTATAGTGAAAGGGTCGCAGGAAAAGATAGAAACTGTTTCGCTCATGCTTCGCATAGGTGAGATAGGAAATCTATGATTCCCGTTATCGAACCTATACTATACCTTGTGTAGAATATTCTCAAATCTTAGCGATACAATGTGAATAGTTACTATGCACAGTTAATAGTATACATGTTTTCGGCTGACCAGCAAATTAATGCATGTAATCGTCAGCACAATGGCAAACAGGATAATTGCCGCCGCAGAAGCGAAGGATGGATAGCCGCCGCTGTCGCCATAGAGCATGTCGTAAACATAACCCACAATGGTATTCATCCCCGCCGCGTTTAAATCCGTGCCAAAAAGAGCCACCGCATCGGAGTAAGCCTTAAAAGCCCCAATGAAGCCCGTAATCACCAGATAAAAAATCATCGGGGAGATCATGGGCAGCGTGATCTTGAAAAAGATCCTATGGGCCGGAGTGCCGTCCACCCGGGCCGCGCTGTAATAAATCGGGTTGACGCCGGCCAGCGCGCTGGTCAGAATCAGGATTTTAAAGGGCATGACAACCCAGATCGTGTAAAAACAGAGCACAAACATCTTCGCCCAGTACGGCCCATCGATAAAATCCACACTGCTTCCCCCGAAAACCTGAATCAGCAGATTGACAAGGCCGTCCGAATAGGCTGTCTTTTTAAATAAAATCATGAACACCAACCCCACTGCCAGGGTGTTGGTCACATAGGGCAGGAAATAAACCGTCTGTAAAAACTCCCGCAGGGCTTTAATGGAATTCAAAGCCACGGAGATCAGCAGAGCCAGCCCTGTGGACAGGGGTACAGTGATGATCACCAGCAAAAATGTATTTTTGACCGCCTGCAGAAAATAGGTGTCATGGAGCACATAGGAATAATTGTACAGGCCGATACCGTAATAGGTCTGGGAAGCGGAGTTATAGCCCTCCTCGAAGGAGTAAATGAACACGTCAATCAGCGGATAAATCATGAAGGCGGCCAGGAACAGGAAAGCCGGAAGCAGATAAAGCCATGCTTTGGCGCTTTTTTTCTCAATCATGAGGCGCCCCCTTCCTTTGTGCGGCAAACTGTCTCTCGCCGCCATCATCCTTTGCCCGTGCGGCAAACCGACTCTCACCGCCATCATCCTTTGCCCGTGCGGCGAACCGGCTCTCACCGCCATCATCCTTTATGGAAAATAACTGAGGCTTCCTGTTGTCATTCACAGGTGCAAACGGAATGCGCATACCAGTTTCCTTATGGAAAAGAAACACCTTGCCCGGCTTTAAGGCAAAATGAACCTCCGTCTGTCCGAGATCAATCACTGTCTCCGCGGGCACAATAGAGCGCACCTTTGGCGCCTCGCAGGCCGGATGCTCACTGATCACGCTGACATCCCGTCCCATCACCTCCAGCCGGTCAAGCTGACAGGTAAAAGGACCGTCCTTCTGCAATACAAAGCCCTCCGGACGAATCGCCACCGTGACATCCTGATCAGGAACGCCTGCGATTTCCATGACCGCCTCGTCCCCGATATAGACGCGGTCCCGGAGCACGTTACCCTGAAATACATTGATGGGCGGCGTGCCCAGAAATTTGGCCACAAACAGATTGGCCGGATCATCATAGACCTGCTGGGGCTTTCCAATCTGCTGAAGCTGCCCGTCTCTCATGACCACGATCCGGTCAGAAATGCTCATGGCCTCGTCCTGGTCATGGGTCACAAAGACCGTGGTAATCCCAGTTTTGCGCTGAATCCGGCGGATCTCCTCCCTGGACTGCAGGCGCAGCCTGGCATCCACAATGGAAAGGGGCTCGTCCAGCA
>JAJQCU010000006.1:0-562 GCA_021202575.1 Lachnospiraceae bacterium | reverse complement strand
CGGTTTTCTGACCATCAGGTTTTCAATCTGGACCAGCCTTGCCGCCTCCAGCGCCTTCTCGGACATCTGGGCTTTGGTCAGCTTCTGGTCTCCTTTCAGGTTCTCCAGAGGGAAAATGATGTTCTTTTTGACAGTCAGATGAGGATAGAGGGCATAGTTCTGAAAGACCAGCCCCACGCCCCTGTTCTCCGGGGGCAGGCCGGTCACATCGTCCTCCCCGAAAAAGATCTTGCCGCTGGTGGGGGCAAGCAGGCCGCTGATCAGATTCAATGTGGTGGATTTGCCGCAGCCGGAGGGGCCAAGCAGGCCGATCAGCTCGCCGTCCGGAATCTCAAAATTAAAATGATCGACGGCAGTCACCTCGCCCGCGTTCTTTTTGCCCCGGGCGGGGAAGGTCTTCGTCAGATCCTGTAAAACGATTTTCATATGGAGTCTCCTTGTCAGAGGGTGGGGTTGTCGTTGCTTTTACAGAACACATAATAAACCCATTTGAGAAAGAATTCCACAGAAATTTTACGTTTTTCTTTTTATTGAACTGATTTTTTGCTGTCAATTCTTGTTC
>JAJQCU010000209.1 GCA_021202575.1 Lachnospiraceae bacterium | reverse complement strand
AGGATGAGGACATGGTATTTCCGGTCAAGAGCAATGAGACAGATTTCCGCGCCATTACGCCCCTCTCTCCCCTGTTTTTAAAGATCATGCAGGCGATATATTATCTTTTCTTTGAGTTTCTGAGTCTGGGACGGCGCTGCCCTGTGTTTTTCAGCGGATTCATGAGCTTCTATGACTGGTCTATGGAGCACATGACCAGTCCGGACACCGGCAATGAGAAAATGTTTCCAAAGACACGGGAGCTTTTAAACCGCTACTACCGCCGCCAGATCGAACAGGTGGAGGAGCTGACCGGGCGCAGGGTGCCGAAGCGCTGGGGCAGGACGGAATAAGCAGCATGCCCTGCCTCCGGTACATTGACCCAGGAGCCCGGTTTCGTAATGGTGCGCAGTTCCACGCAAATGCTCCGCGCAACGGTATGAAATTTCAAAAAGTACGTAACGGTGTGAAATTTCAAAAAGTCCTTGACTTTTGCAATGCGGGATAGTATTATAATTTTTGCTTGTTTAAGCGCGCGGAAGTGTCGGAATTGGCAGACGAGCAAGACTAAGGATCTTGTGCTGGTTTACAGCGTGTGGGTTCAAGTCCCATCTTCCGCATGGTAATGATTGACAGCTGCCAACAGATTGGCAGCTGTTTTTTTGCTAAGAGCTTTCTGAATTCAACTCATTGACTTTCTCACAGGTCTCACCTAAAATGAAACCGGCAGTACAAAACTTACGCAGTAAACGGGGGAGGAATTTTCCATGACAGATTCTACGATCGCCTTTATCGGGCTGGGACTCATCGGCGGCTCCATTGCCAGAGGACTTAAGCGGTCTCATCCGGAAATCACCATCAAGGCATATATGAGGACACGCTCCAGGCTGGAGCAGGCCAGGGAAGACGGCGTTATTGACGTGATCATGGACGGCGTTGGGGAGGAGCTTGCGGACTGCGATCTGATTTTCCTGTGCGCGCCGGTAGAGTACAACGCGGCTTACCTCGCTCAGATTCGTCCTTACATGAAAGAAGGCGCCCTCATCACTGACGTGGGAAGCACCAAAACGGACATTCACCAGGAGGTCACCCGCCTGAATATGGAATCAGTCTTTGTCGGCGGGCACCCAATGGCCGGTTCCGAGAAAACCGGCTACGAAAACGCCTCCGATCATCTGCTGGAAAACGCTTATTATATTATTACCCCGACCGCCCAGAGCCGACAGGAGGATATCGACCGGCTGGTGGATGTTGCCAAATGTATCGGCTCCATCCCGGTCGTTCTGGATTACAGGCGGCATGACCAGATCACTGCTGCCATCAGCCATCTGCCCCACGTCATTGCCTCCAGCCTGGTAAATCTCGTCAGGGATTCCGATGAGAGTGATGGGATGATGAAGCTGCTGGCCGCGGGCGGGTTCAAGGATATCACCAGAATCGCTTCCTCCTCCCCGGAGATGTGGGAGCAGATCTGTATGACCAATTCCCAGAATCTGGCAGATATCCTGAGTCTTTACATTCATTCCCTCCAGGAGATTCTGGCACAAATTCAGTCAAGGGACGGCGCGGCAATCTATCACCTTTTTGAGACCTCCAGGGACTACCGGAATACCTTTACCGAACGTCCCAAGGGATCCGTCGCTCCGGAGTACACATTCACCATCGACGTGGCCGACGAGGTGGGCGCCATCTCTACGATCTCCGCTATCCTGGCGGCCAGATGCGTCAGTATCAAAAATATCGGCATCAACCACAACCGGGAGCGCGGAGAGGGCGCCCTGCGGGTCTCATTTTACGATCAGGGCGCTATGGAAAAGGCCTGGGAAAGGCTGGAGCAGTACCGGTATGGACTGTTCCGCAATTAAGTAACTGTCACGGAATAACCTGCGCATCCTGCACAGCCTGATACGCGTATCACAGGCCATAAAAGCCTCGCCGTAACTAAAACGAGCGCGGTCACAAAACCGCGCTCTCACTTTCCTCAAGCCCTTCTCCATCAATCAACGTCCTATAATCCACACCAAAAACCCGGCACAGCGCCTGGACCTCAATATCTGTCACAAACCTTTGATTGGTCTCAATCCTGGTAATCACATTTTTGTCCATATCGAAGCCGAGAAGCTGCAGCTGATATGCCAGGTCCCTCTGAGAGATACCATACTGCTTGCGAAGCAGGATAAGATTCTGGCTTATTAAATTTTTCTCGCCGGTTCCTGACCTCGGCTTGGGCATATGGTCGGTCTCCTTGATAATGAAAACGATCTGTCTCACTTTTACAACCGATTTTACGCTCAGTAATACTATAATCGGTTGTAAAAGTGAGGCAAGCTAAAATTTCGTTTCTCTTATGCAGCTCAAGGAGCAGTCCGCCCCAACATCCGTTATTTATAAAAATAACTCCTGTAAAAATAACTCCAACCCAGAGGAGGATACCACAAATGAAATACGACCAGCAGGATATCATCCGGATCATCGATCTGGCCTTCAAAGGCTGTCAGGCCGACAAAGCTCTGCAAAGCGAACTCCGCATTACCAGCGCGGACGATATAGAGCGTCTTCACGCTCTCTTAAAGGAGCCGGACACCCTGTCCGCCCTGGCGATACTGTTTAATGGGATTTATCCGCAGCCGCCGCAGGTAAATATCTCCTCCTCACCCCTTCTTCAGGCCGCTGACAAGTATCCTCTGGAATATCTTGGCCTGTCGGCCCGCACCAGCGGCGCACTGTCAAAGCTCACCGCCTACGGGGAGCTTCGGACCGTCGCAGACCTGTTAAAGCTCTCGGACGGCCAGCTTACCCGTATCCGCGGCATTGGCGCCAATTCCAAAAGCATGGAGGAAATCCGCAGCAAACGTATGAAATTTATCCAGGATTACAATGATGGACTTATCAGATGATCTGTATTCTGAGTTCCTCCACCTGTCGAACCCGGGCCGAACAGGCGGAATTTCTTTATGAAATGGTAAAGATGACTTTATAATACCGTTTTTTATAAAAATGTCAATTTCTTTTTCCTTTTTCTTAATATTTCTGTGTACTTTTTCCGCGCATTTTCATTTTGACTTTTTTCTGAAATTATGTTAATATTTTCACCGGAAAGACAGTGTGTAACCAAAAGGTATAAGTCCGGCTGGTTTGCAGGCTGTCTTGTTTGTTTGACTTAACTGTTACTTTTACAGGCGGCATGGAATGTTTCATCAGGCGCGTTAAGCTTGCTTTTAAGAGCCTGATCATCCATTTCCGGCTGACTGAGAATCTTTTTTTCAGGAGGTATTATGGAACAAACAAAGACAAATCAATTTCTGGAGACAGAGAAGGTCGGGACACTGATGCGTAAATACTCTGTTCCCTGCATCATTTCTCTTCTGGTGGCAGCTCTGTACACTATTGTAGACCAGATTTTCATCGCCAACGCCGATTATCTGGGTTACTC
>JAJQCU010000160.1:2610-3416 GCA_021202575.1 Lachnospiraceae bacterium | reverse complement strand
TGATTTACCGAAGGAGCTGATCGCCCAGGACCCGCTTGAGGACCGGGCGGCTTCGCGGCGGTTCGTGCTTGACAGAGAACCCGGCGCCAGTCCGCACCGACATTTCAGAGAGATTGTGGATATGCTTTTCCCGGGGGACTGTCTGGTGTTAAATGACACAAAGGTGATCCCGGCCAGGCTCTATGGCAATAAAACTGACACTGGCGCCGCCATCGAACTGCTTTTGTTAAAGCGCCTGGAAAACGACGTCTGGGAGTGTCTGGTAAAGCCGGGCAAAAAGTGCAGAAACGGGGCAAGATTTACCTTCGGGGACGGAAGATTATGTGCGGAAGTCATCGAGACAAAGGAGGACGGCAATCGCCTGATTCACTTTACCTATGAGGGAATCTGGGAGGAGGTGCTGGACGCCTTGGGAGAAATGCCCCTGCCGCCCTACATTACCCATAAATTAAAGGACAGGGATCGCTATCAGACTGTATACGCGGCCCACGAGGGCAGCGCCGCCGCGCCTACCGCCGGTCTTCATTTTACGAAGGAGCTTCTGGCTGAAATTGAAGAGAAAGGCGTCAGAATTGCATATGTGACGCTGCATGTGGGCCTGGGCACCTTCCGCCCGGTCAAGGTAGAGGATGTGACCAAGCATCATATGCACAGTGAATATTATGAGGTGTCTGAGGAGACCGCACAGCTTGTCAATGACACCAAGGCTTCCGGCGGCCGCGTGATCTGTGTGGGCACCACCAGCTGCCGCACCCTCGAGAGCGCCTCCACCAGCGGGGGAATCTTAAAGCCCGGCTGCGGCAACA
>JAJQCU010000160.1:0-2600 GCA_021202575.1 Lachnospiraceae bacterium | reverse complement strand
CCGGCTATCAGTTTAAAATGATGGACGGCCTGATCACCAACTTCCATCTGCCGGAGAGCACGCTGGTCATGCTGGTCAGCGCCTTCGCCGGGCGGGAGCACGTGCTGGCAGCCTATGAGGAGGCGATCAAAGAGCGGTATCGTTTTTTTTCTTTCGGTGATGCTATGTTCATACTAAAGGTGATGCCAGAAAATTAACAATATCGATTCACGGTTATTGTCAGCTCCGGCGATACTATGCTCATCGTTTGATAGCTGATCAAAAATCCAAAAAAGTCAGTCGCGGTTCAATTGCCGGCGCCTGATTGTTTCTCTTTTATAAATATTTTTTCAGCACACTGATCATTTCCTTCACATCAAGGGGCTTCGCGATATGATCATTCATACCGCAGTCCAGGCATGCCTGCACATCGCTGGAAAACGCATTAGCTGTCATGGCCAGGATCGGCAGCGTGCGGTCGGGGCGGTCAAGGGCGCGTATCTGCCTTGTGGCTTCATACCCGTCCATCACAGGCATCTGAATGTCCATCAGGACAGCGTCATAATACCCGGCGGAGGACTGCGCGAACATATCCACACATTCCCGGCCGTTTTCGGCGCGGCAGACCTCAAAGCCGAGCGATTTCAGAATCTCTCCCGCTACCTCCCAGTTGATATCAATATCCTCCGCTATCAGAATCCGTTTTCCCTTAAAATCAGCCGCTTCCTCATTCTTCTGATGGGTATCACGCTTAATAGGATCCGCGTACCGTGAAAGCGTCTCAAACAGGGTAGATTTAAACAAAGGCTTGGAAATAAATCCGTCTATCTGATCGGAGCGGACCTCCTCCTCAATATCGCTCCAATCATATGCGGAAATCAAAAAGAGCGGTATATCGCTGCCAATCCGGGATCGGATCTCGCGGATGGTCTGTATCCCGTCCATACCGGGCATCCTCCAGTCTATCAGGGCAAACTGGTAATCCTCCTGTTTTCCGTGCCTTTCCTCAATCATGCGGACCGCGTCCCGTCCGTCCAGCGTCCATTCCGCGCTGGCCCCAAGCTCAGCCAGATTTTCTGACGCGCTGGTACAGAGCGCTTTGTTGTCGTCCACCACCAGAATTTTCCATGGCGGCAGCTTCATTTCCACTTCCTGGTCGGTTTTTTCAAAATCCAGAGTGACGTGGAAGCGGCTGCCGCGGCCCGGAGAACTCTTAAGCTCGATCGTACCGCCGAACTGATCCACAATTGCCTTTGTGATCGCCATGCCCAGGCCGGTTCCCTCGGTCTTTCCGGCTCTGTCCGAATTTTCCCGTGAAAAGGTGTCATAGATGGTTTTCTGGAACTCCTCAGACATCCCGATTCCGTTGTCTTCCACGACAAAATGCGTCCGTACATAATTTTCACCCGCGGGCGAGGCCTCCTGGGAAACATATACGTCGATCCGGCCTCCCTCCGGCGTGAATTTCAGCGCGTTGGAGAGCAGATTCATCAGAATCTGGCTGAGGCGTGTCCCGTCGCAGATCAGATCTTCGGAAAGAATCGTCTGGATGTAAATATCGAATTCCTGATTTTTTGCCCTGATCTGCGGCTGTATGATATTCACGGTGTCATCCATCAGTTCGCACAGGGAAATATGCGCCATGCGCAGCGCCATCTTGCCGCTCTCGATTTTTGACATGTCCAGCACGTCGTTGATCAGTCCCAGCAGATGCCTGCCAGACAGCTTGATTTTTTGCAGGCAGTCCTCCACTCTCATGGGATCCTGCTGATTTTTCAGGGCAATCTCCGTCATGCCGATGATCGCGTTCATCGGCGTCCGTATGTCGTGGCTCATGCTGGAAAGGAACTCACTCTTTGCCTGATTGGCGTGCATGGCCTCCTTTCTCGCTTCCTCCAAATCATGAACATAATGCTGCGTCAGCCTGTAATACCGGACAAATACAAAGATCATACAGGCAAGGATAATGGCAAGGGAGGCCGCAATCGATATCAGCCGGACCTGATCCAGGCTTAAAACCGTCTCCTTGATCACGCCCTCCGGCATCACTGTCACCAGATACCAGGTGGGCTTAATGGAAATCGGCGTACAATAAATATAGCGTTCTTCCCCGTCGACGGAAATGGTCGTTCCGTAATCCTCCTTATTTTCCATCGCGGCGCGCAGCTCCGCCTCATAAACATCGCTCGTCTTACCGTTCAGCGTCTCAAATTTTTCCTCTATGCGCTCAAAATAATTCTCATCATCGGAGGCGTCCGCGTTTCTTATGACAAAATCCCCGTCCATATTGATGATGTGGGAATACGCGTCCGCGTCATCGGTATAGAGATAGAGGGCGTTGTTCATATCCTCCATCGGGACGCCCGCCAGCAGCGCGACGCTTTTTTGGCCGTCTCCCATCTCATACTCAGCGGCTCTCCCGAAGAGGAATACCATCTCCCCGCTGCTGTTGATTCCCCGTTTGATGACACAGCCATAGGAATCAAGGAGCGTCTGTACGTCATCATCCCCTTCAAACATCATCTCTTCGCCATAAACTGTCACCAGCTGTCCGTCTTCCCCATAAAGTCCGAGCCAGGTGAAGCTTCTGGATTCCGCCATGATGGCCAGTTCCTCCATTG